>JAYTSW010000141.1:0-8005 GCA_043745425.1 Sphingobacteriaceae bacterium
AAAAAAACAAAGCAAAATAATAATGAATGAAATTAAAGCTTCGCGACGGAACTGACTTATCCAATACACCACAAATAAAAGATTTACCAATAAGAGGTACGGAAATCCCAAACCGAAAAATGCAATTAACCAGAATAAATGCGGAGAAATATATTTAGCGCTCACTGAAATCAGTAATGAAACAACAAATACATAATTAATCCATAACAGAATTTTATTAAATAAAGAAAGCTCGCGTGATTGGCGAACTTTTACCATTTGTCGTAATTCCGACGCAGATATATTCTTAAAAATTGAGATTTAGACTTTTAGTTTAAGAGCTTCTTCAACAAACGCAAAGGTTGATAATATCTCAGGTTTACCATCAATAATAGCTACATCATGTTCAAAATGCGCACTCGGCAAACCATCAGCAGTTACAATTGTCCAGCCATCGTTTAATTGCTTAACGTTTTTCTTGCCAAGATTAATCATAGGTTCAATAGCAAAAACCATTCCGTCTTTTATTTTCGGACCATCACCACGTTTGCCATAATTAGGAACTTCAGGATCCTCATGCAAACTTTTTCCTAAGCCATGCCCAACTAATTCACGAACCACACCATAACCATTTTTCTCAGCGTGTTGCTGAATGGCAAAACTAATATCACCAATACGATTGCCTGCAATACATTGTTCGATCCCCTTGTATAAACTTTCTTTAGTTATCTGTAATAATTTTTCAAGCTCCGGTTTAACAGCACCTACTGCGAATGAATATGCGTGATCACCATAAAATCCATTTTTCTTTACTCCACAATCCACCGAAATAATATCTCCTTCATTTAATGGCTTATCTGTTGGGATACCATGAACAACTGCTTCGTTAATAGAAATACATAATGTAGCCGGGAATCCTCTGTATCCTTTAAACGCAGGCACACCACCGTTATCACGAATATATTCCTCTGCAATTTTATCAAGGTATTTTGGAGTAACACCCGGACGTACTTCTTTAGCAATAATTCCTAATGAACGCGAAACCATTAAGGCCGATTCGCGCATCAATTCAATTTCTTCTCTTGTTTTTATATAAATCATTTTCTCCCTAAAAATCGTTTAAAGAAAGATACTTCCTCCTTTGTGTAATTATTATGTGCGTCTGGATTAACCACAGTGTGGAAAAAATTTCCGCCATCAGGATGCAACATTTGCCATGTTTCACTCCAGCCTCTAAATCCACCAACATTTCTGTCGTCAATGAAAATATCAGCATTTACCTTACGTGAAATTTTATCGGAAAATTCTTCTTCAGGATAATTTTTATTGACTGCATAAAATTCAATACCATTTTTTTTACAATACTCAACAGCTTCATCTAACAACGGACCATTTCTGAAAGTCCATAAAATTAATTTATGACCTCTTGTTTGCAATTCCTTTAAAGTAGCAAAAGCAAACAACATTTCTTTTCCAATGGCAGGGTAAGCATGCGTAACAATAGTGCCGTCGAAATCAACGGCTATTACCTTACTGTCTGCACTTATAAAATTACCGGTTGACATGATTATAAATTTTTAGCTGATATTACTTTTAAATCTTTATCCAATTCGTAAATACGCGGAATGCCTGTTCCAATTTCAAATTCTAAAATCTGAGCGGGTGTCATTTTCTCTAAGTACATTATAAGTGCTCGTAAACTATTTCCGTGTGCGGCAACAACAATATTTTTTCCTGCTTTTAATTTTGGAATAATTTCACTTTCAAAATACGGAATAACACGTGCCGCTGTATCTTTTAAACTTTCTCCATTCGGAGGTGGTACATCATAACTTCTGCGCCAAATTTTTACTTGTGCTTCACCATACTTAGCTACAGTGTCCGCTTTATTTAATCCTTGTAAGTCGCCATACATGCGTTCGTTTAAAGCTTTATTGTAAATTGGAGTCAATTGTGAGTGCCCTGCGCTATTAAGTGCGAGTGTTAATGTGTTTTGAGCGCGTTTTAAATCAGAGGCATAAGCGTAATCAAAAGTATAACCTTTTAACTTTTCACCGGCTGCTTTTGCTTCTTCAATTCCTTTCGGCGTTAATTCCACATCCACCCATCCCGTAAATTTATTTTCAAGGTTCCAAGTGCTTTGTCCGTGACGAAAAATAATTAAAGTCGACATATTCAAGATTCAAAAATTTAAAGATTCTGATTTAAAAATCAATGGCTAATTTAAGAAGAATTTAGCTAATCTTAATGCCTTGAATAATAGTAAAGTATGTAATTTTTACGCCAGCTTTGGTTGGCTAAAGCGTTATATTTCTCCAATACAGGCCTACCGTCAGAATTGACCAAAGTAGTCGTTTTTACCTTTGGATTTACTTCAAATTGTTTAACAAAAGGCCCCCTTAAAGAGGCAAAAATCACGAGATTCCTTTCGTCTTCTTTATCTGATGTACTCGCAATTTTATACTTGAAACCTGATTCAGTTAAAGTATTTAATAAAATAGAAGTTCCTATTCCCCGCTCCCCTTCTGTATAACCATGCCAATTAATAATAAGTGATGCATCCTTCGACAACATTTTTTTTATTTTCTTCAAACTTTCAATAGTTAAAACATGTGAAGGTTGTTCTTCTGCCTTAAAAATATCAATGAGCATTAAATCGTAAATTTCTTTAGATTGATTAATAAAATGTCGGCCATCATCACAAACCGCAATTACATTTTTATTAAGATTAAAATAATCAAATCCGATTTTAATAATCCGTTCATCCAATTCAACACCGGTAACGTTAAATCCTTTTTTAATCAGAAGATTTGAAGTTAATCCGCCACCTAAACCTAACACTAATGCTTTTTTATTCTGTGAGGAAGAAATATTAGAATCTAAAACCGTTACATATTGAGATATCGAGATGTTTGATTGCAAATTCATTTCGCTTTGCACAACATTGTTGACTAATAATTTTCTGACAGTTAAATTTTCGGTAATTGTATCATCAATCACATTTAATTTCCCCAACATCCCGTCGACTTGATAAATACAATTTTTGAGAGGCGTTTTGTTGCTAAAGCCCAGAACGAGCAAGGCTAGTAAAACAGTTACAATTTTAAAATTATCTTTTTTTTGAAAGAGAAATAACAATGATACTGCTAAAATAGAAGCAAACGCAATTAAAGTGTTACTAATTCCGAATTCAGGGATAAAATAAAATCCACATAAAAAAGTTGAGATAATTCCTCCAACTGTTGAGATAGAATAAACTAAACCGCTAATCCTACCCGATTCATTATTGTTTTGTGTTTGTATAGAAATAATAATTGGTGATGCAGCTCCCATTAAAAACATAGGGAAAAATAATAAAACTGCACTCGCGACTACAACAGCGGAAACTAAAGAAGCATTAACAGCAATAGCAGCAAATATGTTTGTGATTATTGGCATGAAGCCCATATAGGCGGCCGACAATGCTAATACACTTGCTAAAATTTTTGTTTTGTTTTCTTTCAGACTTAATTTGCCCCCATAAAAATAACCGGCTGCTAAACTTCCTAATGTAATAGCGATAACAGATGCCCACACATATAAACTACTACCGAAATAAGGAGAAATTAATTTTGAACCGCACAACTCGGTAGCCATTACAGCTGCCCCTTCACAAAAACTAATAATGTATATAGAATTTTTATTTTTCACCCCTTGGTCAAGCTCAGGATTATAATTTAGAAATGCGAGCTCTTAATAAATGATCAACTAATACAAGGGCAGCCATATTTTCTACAATAGGAACTGCACGAGGTAAAACGCAAGGGTCATGTCTACCTTTTGCTAATAAATCAACTTCCTTACCTTTTGTGTTCACGCTTTTTTGTTTTTGCATAACAGTGGCAACAGGTTTAAATGCTACATTAAAATAAATATCTTCTCCGTTACTGATACCGCCTTGTACGCCGCCACTATTATTGGTTTTGGTGCTAATGTTTTTTCCCGCTGCAAAAATATCGTTTAGTTCAGAGCCATTTGAATGTATTGCGTCAAAGCCTGCACCGTATTCAAAACCTTTAACCGCATTAATACTTAACATAGCTTTTCCTAAATCCGCATGCAATTTATCGAATACGGGCTCGCCTAATCCAATTGGAGTTCCTTTAATAACGCAAGAAATAATTCCACCAACAGTATCGCCAGCTTTTCGTGTTTTCTCAATGAGTGCAATCATTTTAGCAGCGGTGGCTTTATCCGGACAACGAATAATATTACTCTCCGTTTTTGATAAATCTAATTTTGTATAGTGATCTTTAACTTTTATATCCTTCACACAACTAACATAAGCCTGAATGGAAACTTTACTTTTCTTTAAAATTAATTTAGCAATAGCGCCTCCAACAATCCTACAAGCTGTTTCACGAGCACTGCTTCTTCCTCCTCCTTTATAATCGCGAATACCATATTTTGCTTCGTATGTAAAATCAGCGTGACTCGGACGAAACACGTCTTTTAAATGCTCATAATCCTTGCTTTTTTGATTTTCATTTTGAATGATGAATCCTATTGGAGTTCCTGTGGTTTTGCCTTCAAAAATGCCTGATAAAAATTGAACTTTATCACTTTCCTTACGCTGCGTTGTAATATGAGATTGTCCTGGTTTACGTCGGTCCAATTCATTTTGAATGAATACTAAATCAATCTTCAAACCAGCAGGACAACCATCAATAATCCCACCAATAGCCTCGCCATGACTTTCGCCAAAAGTGCTTAGTTTGAATACTTGTCCGAATGAATTACCTGCCATATAGACAAATGTACTAAATACTTACTAAAACCTATAACAAATAGAAAGGTCGGAAAAAAGAACAGCGTCAAAATCAAAATTACTTGCCCTAACTTTTAAAACATTTCCAGATTTATGTATTGTATTCTTCTCATTACTTTGATTCATGGACATACTTGGTCCAATGGTTGAAGAAATTAACCAATGTTTGGTAATAGGAATTCGTAAATTGTAAAAAAGCTGTACTCCAAAACCAATCTTATCCTTAACCGTATTGGCCCCCATTGAATCTACCTTATTATTCATTAAATCAATTTTATAAATACTATTTGGAAAAGGAGTGCTCTTGCCTGTCCAATAATAAATTTCTCTCGATTCAGAATGCTGATAATTAAAATAAACATCGGCTCCAACAGACTGAATTAATTTTTTACTTCTATAAACCCACTCATATCCAATATTAAGTTGGAATTTTGTCTTTTGTTTATTTTGAGTGTTTTTATAGATAAGATTAGTGTCTGATAACTGATGAAAATTTAGAGCTCCATCTTCTTTAAATGAATTATACGTTTGGTAAGGAAAGGCAGAAACTGCTACACGAATTACTCTGCTCTTATTCAGATAATGGCGATAATTTAAACTATATCTTGCTGACTCAATCGGTAAAGCCCCACCCAAAAAACTTATCACTGGCAGTATATTAAACCCAATTTCATTTCTAGGTAATTTAATAGAGTCTTTTTGGGGAATATTTGATTGTCCTTTTGAAGCTATCGCAACAAAGACGCTTAGCGCAGTCAATATATTTTTCATATTAATAAAACGAAAAAAGTAAGGTTTTATTGTTGTAAGCTTTTGATTACATTTGTTCTATAATGAAAATGCTAATTAAAAACATACAATCCTTAGTTCAGGTACGTGAAACAAACGTAAACAAAGTTTGTGGCAAAGAAATGAGTGTTTTACCTTGTATTGAAAACGCCTGGCTGGCTATTGATAATGGTTTGATTGCTGATTTTGGCAAGATGAAAGATTTCCCCGGCATTACAGACTGGAAAGATTTGGAAGTGATTGATGCTTCTGGAAAAATCGTCATGCCATGTTATGCAGATAGTCATACTCACATTGTTTACGCAGGCAATCGTGAAAGTGAATTTGTTGACAGAATAAATGGTTTATCATACGAGGAAATTGCAAAACGAGGTGGCGGTATTTTAAATTCAGCAAAAAAATTACGCGAAACCAGCGAAAATGATTTATTCGAACAATCGCTCGCGCGGTTTAATGAAATTATTTTACAAGGCACGGGCGCCGTTGAAATAAAAAGCGGTTACGGATTAAATCTAGAATCTGAATTAAAAATTCTTAGAGTTATAAAACGGTTGAAAGATTTAAATATCATTCCTGTTAAAGCTACTTTTTTAGGCGCACACGCTATTCCGGCAGAATTTAAAGATAACAAGAATGGTTATATTGATTTAATCATCAATGAAATGATTCCTGCAATAGCAAAAGAAAAATTAGCAGATTACATTGACGTATTTTGCGAAAAAAATTATTTTACTGCAGAAGAAACCAAACAAATTTTACAAGCAGGATTAAAACACGGACTCACACCAAAAGTTCACGCCGAACAATTAAGTCACAGTAACGGTGTTAAAACTGCGGTTGAATGTAAAGCAATAAGTGTTGATCATTTAGAATTTTGTAATGATGAAGATATCGCTCTTCTGAAAAACAGTAATACAATGCCTACCATTTTACCAGGCGCTGCTTTCTTTTTAAACTTACAATTACCACCTGCCAGAAAAATGATTGATGCCGGTTTACCAATAGCTTTTGCCAGTGATTACAACCCTGGGAGTAGTCCGAGTGGCAACATGAATTTTATGATGAGCTTAGGTTGTATTGATTACAAATTAAATCCTGAAGAAGTAATTAACGCTTCTACTATCAATTCAGCTTACGCTATGGATTTAAGTAGAGAAGTGGGCAGCATTACCATCGGAAAAAAAGCAAATATTTTTATAACCAAACCTATTGCAAGTTACGGTTATATCCCCTACGCCTTCGGCAGCAGTTTAATTGAGACTGTAATAATTAATGGGGTGAAGTTTAATTAATTTCTCAAGAAAATTGAAGACATGTGTCATGGTGAGCTTGCCGAACCATGAGCGGATTATAAAAAAAAGCCCCTGAGCTTGACGAAGGGTCACCATGAGATACACTTCAAACTATTTCCCTCATAAATTTATTGAGAAGGTGTTGCACTTGTATCAACTTGCGTTTCTGTTTGTTTCGGCGCCTTCTTCATTTTCTTAATATAGCGACGATACAACTCTGCCCAGGTCTCATATTCTTCCCTGTAAAAAACACCAACGCCTTGAGTATACGGTCCGCCTTGTGTTGTTACCTGAGTATTATCATTACTTCTATTAAATCCTTTTACACGATAACGACCATCTTCCGTTAATTTATATTCAAGATTCACATCACCAATTAATCCGCTTGAGTTAGTTGTTTGATTATTATTAAAACCAAAATTTCCATCAATGGATAATCGGTTATTTAATAATTGCTTTGAAAGTGCAATATCTAATTCCTCACTGCTCACTTGACTTCCCGGACGATAATTCACGCCCACATCCACTTGTTTTGTTAATCCATTTAACCAACCACTTAATCTATTCGATAACATTTCAGTTCCATTAGCCGCAACAGCTGAACCCGCCGAAATACCTCCCCCACTAGAATATTGCAGAGGCGTTACAAAACTTTTTAGTAACAACAACGAAAATACCTGACGGTTTAATTCCACTTCGTCATTTAAAATACTTTGAATTTTAGCAGATGTATTTTCGTCAAGAGTTGGTAAGTCAATACCAAATGATATGTTGGGCGACATTAATTTATCGCGCATAATTAATTTACAATTAACAGGCAATCTTCGTTTGTAAGTTCCTGTAGTATCATAAGGGAATAACGGCGCAATGGAAGCGCGTTGTTTATAATTAGCAGTGATATCAATATCGGCAGCATACGGACTACCACTCCAAATAATTGTACTCCCTTTTTGTATATCAAATTTCTTTGTAATTACATTTTCAAGTGTAAACAAATATTCCCCACTCGTTAGCATGTATTCACCAAACATATCGAACTTACCTAGGTTACTTATTTTTAAATCTATATCTCCTCGTCCTCTTGCTTTAATAATATCACCGCTTTTCGCATCGAGTACGATTTGAACTTCAGCATCGG
>JAYTSW010000142.1:0-2186 GCA_043745425.1 Sphingobacteriaceae bacterium
CACACCTGTTACATTTGGCGGCGGAATAACAATGGTATATGATTTTTTAGAAGTATCGACTTGTGATTTAAAAAATTTCTTATCGAGCCAATATTGGTACCATTTATCTTCCGCTTCCTTAGGACTATATGTTTTTGCAATTTCCATTACAGATTAAAATTTTTGTTAAATTTCGCAAAAAAACTCAAACTTAGGCACTAGTATGTTATCTTTGGTATGATTTTAGTACTTTAAATTAAACAAAAACAACAAATATGAAAAAGCTTATAATTACTTTAGGTTTAGTAGCAGGTTTAACCGCTCTAACAAATGCACAGGAAGTTCATAACGCAAATGATGGTCATGGCCACGATGCAGCAGCAACTCCAACAGCTCCGGCTAGTTTAGCTGATATTAAATTGGATAAAATGGTTCACGATTACGGGAACATTAAACAAGGTGATAATGGCGAGTGCGAATTTAAATTTACAAATAATGGTAAGGAGCCTTTAGTAATTACAAATTGTATGGGAAGCTGCGGTTGTACTGTACCACAATGCCCGAAAGAACCAATTTTACCGGGTAAAAGTGGAGTAATTAAGGTAAAATACGATACTCAACGTGTTGGACCTATTTACAAAACAGTTACTGTTAACTCTAATGCTAAATCGGGTACTCAAACTATCTCGATTAAAGGTAGCATTGAAGCAAAACCGGTTGAAGTTGCATTTCCACCAAATGAGCCATCAAAAGGTGCTCCGGTAGAGAAAAAAGGTTAATTATCCTTCGTCCAGAGCTTGTTGAAGGATTAGGATGACAAAAAAATATTATATTAAATTACTATGAAAAAAATTACAGCAATAGTTGCTTTATTCTCTATGTTCGCATTTGCGGGTAGAGCTCAGGAATCGGTTGTGCCGAATACTGACCCTAATGCGCCAGAAATTAAAGTTGAAAACGAAGTGTTAGATTATGGCACTGTAGATTTTGACGCTAATGGCGTTCGCGAATTCAAATTCAAGAATGTAGGAAAATCTCCTTTAACTATTACAAGTGTTCAGGGCGAATGTGGTTGTACATCAACTACAATTGATGGTAAACCAGGATGGCCATTGGAACCAATTTTACCTGGTAAAGGCGGTTCAATTAAAGTGAAGTACGACACTAAACGTGTTGGTCGCTTTGATAAAAACGTTACTATTACTACTAACGGAAAATTAGCAACTGTAAAGGTTAAAATTAAAGGTGAAGTGAAAGCTGCACCAACAACTACTACAACACCTGATGCTCCAAAGCAACCATAATATCAGAAACTCTAAAAATCCCCCGCAACAACGGGGGATTTTTTATTTAAAGGCATTTGTAATTCTAATGCTACTCTTTGTTTGCAGTTTTACCATTCAGGCCCAAGCCAAAATAAAATTTATTGAAACTAAAAAAGATTTGGGCAAAGTAAAAAAAGGAGCTGTTGTAAGTGCTGAATACGAATTTAAAAACGAAGGCGATCAACCACTCATTATAACAAATTACGAAGTAGAATGTTCGTGCACAACTGTTGATTTTCCTAAACAACCCATTGCACCGGGGCAAACTGGTAAACTAACGGTTAAGTTTGATACTAAAAGCGCATACGACAGGCAAGACCGTAAAGTGGTGATTGTTTCTAATGCTAAGAATTCTTCTTCGGTAAGAATAAAATGCTTTGTTGAAAAACAATGATCAATCTACGAATACGAATTATACGAATGTACGAATCTGTGTGCCTAGGTGGTTAGATTCGTATTCGTAGATGATTTTCTAATGAAGCTGTCTATAAAATTCAGAACAAATTATAGCTGTTGCCATAGCCGCGTTTAAAGATTCGGCATTACTTGTTTCAGCGGCGGGAATTGTTAAAGGATGCGTAATTCGTTCCTGATTTAATTTACTAATGCCGTTAGCTTCATTCCCAATAATAATTAAACCGTTTTGCAATTTAGTTTTATAAATATTTTCTCCCTCTAAAACGGCTCCATACACAGCAATATTTTTTATATCCGGAATTTCATACATATCGCAGTAATGCACTTTTACTCTTAAAAAAGAACCCATTGCAGCTTGTATCGTTTTCGGATTATAAACATCCGTACTTTGCTTCGAACAAAAAATTTCTTCAATCCCAAACCAATCTGCCATTCGCAAAATAGTACCCAAATTACCGGGGTCGC
>JAYTSW010000143.1:0-7986 GCA_043745425.1 Sphingobacteriaceae bacterium
GTTTTAATGCAAACGAGCAAACAATTATTAATAAACACGTATAATTATTGGAATTGGTAAATTATGGTAACTAAAAAAAATATTTATAGCCTTCTCTTGTTAGTTTTATTTGCGGCCTGCGCTAACAAGCAACAAGTTGAAGAAAGCCTTATTGTTCCAAAATCACCAGTGGAAATTGCAAATATTCGTATGGGGTCGATTGACGATAATCTCACTTTATCGGCAACTACTGTTTATTTAAAACGAAATGTAATTACTGCCGAAATACCTGCATTTATAACCAAAGTAAATATTCATCTTGGCGATAAAGTTTCAAAAGGAGAAGTGTTATACGAATTACAAACCAAAGAAAGCAAAGCATTAGGCAAACAAATAATAAGCGCTGATACGTCTTTAGCTCATTTTGGATTTATAAAAATTTATTCGCCTGCCTCAGGTATAATAAGCACGTTCGATAAACAACAAACAGGCGATTATGTTTTAGAGGGTACGCAGCTTTGCACTATTGCTGAAAGTAGCGATTTAGCTTTTCAAATTAATGTTCCGTACGAATTTAGTGAGTTTACTAAAACAGGAAGTAAGTGTACCATTACTTTACCTGATAATTCGGTTCACCCTGCAACTATTACAACACCTTTAACAGCGATGAATACATTAGCACAAACACAAACAATTCTAGCTAAAAGCAGCGATATTCTTTTCTTACCTGAAAATTTAATTGTGAAAGTACAGATTATTAAAAAAGAAACCAGTAATAAACAAATACTGGTGAAAGACGGTGTGTTGAGCGATGAAATGATGCAAGAGTTTTGGGTTATGAAATTGATTAACGACAGCACTGCTGTTAAAGTTAATGTTGTTGTTGGAAACAGAAGTGAAAAAGAAGTAGAAATAAATTCGCCTTTATTTAATGTTAACGATAGAATTATTATTAATGGCAATTATGGCTTGGCCGATACTGCTTACGTAAAAGTTACTAAATAATAACATGTTAAACTCTAAAAACTATTTTCAGATTTTTGCAAAGCCAATTATTTTTATTGGCATTCTGTTATTAATAGCAGGCGGATTTTCGTATACCCGCATGCAAACGAATTTGTTTCCTGAAGTTCTGTTTCCCCGTATAACGATTTTAGTTGACGCAGGTCAAATACCAGTGGACAGAATGATGATTACCATCACTAAACCCTTAGAGAGCGCCGTTAAACGTGTGAAGGGTGTTACCATTGTAAGAAGCAGCACGGGTAGGGGAACATCAACAATCGATGTTTATTTTGAATGGGGATTAGATACCTACGCTCAAAAAACGCAAATAGAAAGTCGCATAAATGAAATAAAAAATTATTTACCGCCAGGCGTTAATCTTTCTATCGAGCCAATGAATCAATCGTTATTTCCTGTTTACGGATTAACATTAGAAGGCCCAAATCACACACAGGTTGCATTGCGTGATGAAGCCAATTTAATTTTACGTCCTATTTTTTCACAGGTGAAAGGAATTTCAAACGTTGTCGTTCGTGGCGGTAAGGCAAAAGATTTTGTAATTATTCCTGATCCTGTAAAATTATCTTCTTTAGGTTTAAGTCCAAACTCATTAATAAACGCATTTAATAATAATAATTTCGTTTTATCAAATGGCTACATTAATGATTATCGTCGTTTGTATTTATCAATAACCGATACTCGCGTCAACGATATTGATGCTTTAGAAAATTTAATTATTAAAAATGATGGCAACAGAGTTGTAAAATTAAAGGAAGTTGCTAAAGTTGAAATACAAGAGCAGCAGGAGTTTTTAATTATTAATGCCAACGGAAATAACGCTGTATTAATTGACCTGGTAAAACAACCAGGTATTAATCTTATTGATTTTGCAAGAGATGCCGAAGAAAAATTAGCGGATGCAAGAAAAGCTTTACCAAAAGGATATATTTTAAAACCGTATTACGACCAAAGTGCATTTGTTGGTGATAGCATTCATAGCGTAATTAAAACTATTTACGAAGGTTTGTTTTTAGCCATTTTAGTTATGATTCTCTTTTTGAGATCATGGCGCGCCAGTTTGGTAGTTATGATTACCATTCCAATAACATTAGCATTTACAATGTTGGTGTTGTATTTAGTGGGTATTACAATTAATATTATGTCGTTAGGCGCTATTGCAGCCTCCATTGGTTTAATAATTGATGACGCCATTGTTATTATTGAACAAATTTATCGTGGACATGAAGATGATCCTAAGAAAGATAAATTCACTGTAGTAAAAGAAGCTATAAAAGATTTATTTCCTGCAATGATTGGTTCATCTTTGGCAACCATTGTTATTCATTTTCCGTTTCGCTTAATGAGTGGATTAGCAGGAAGTTTTTTTAAAGAACTCTCCGACACCATGCAAATAACTATGATTACTTCTTTTTTAGTAACGTGGTTATTACTTCCTGTTTTACATTTAATTATTGGATACAAGCATAGCTTAAAACCAAAAGACCATAGCGCTGAACATGCTATGAATAAATTAAAATGGTTAACGTGGTTCTTTAAAAAACCAATTATTGCAATTTCGTTGGTCGCGCTTCTTGGTTTGTCGGCATATTGGGCATCCGGTAAATTACAAACTGGTTTTTTACCTGATTTAGATGAAGGAAGTATAGTGTTAGATTACATTTCTCCTGCAGGAACTTCCATTGAAGAAACTGATGCCATTTGTAAAGAAATAGAAAAAATAATTATTAAGAACCCTGATGTTGAATCCTATTCAAGACGAACGGGAACACATATGGCGTTTAGGGCAGATCCACCGAATATTGGTGATTATTCGATTCAATTGAAAAAGTCTCGAACCAAAACGTCAGAAGAAATAATTAGCGAATTGCGTAAAGAAGTTGAAGGCTCTGTTACTACAATGGAAGAAATTTCTTTCGGCCAGCGTATTTCAGATTTGTTAGGAGATTTAATGAGTACACCTTCACCCATTCAAATAAAAATTTACGGTGATGATTATAAATTATTGAAAGTTTATGCAAGGCAAGCTGATTCACTATTGCAGCAAGTAAAAGGGATTGTAGATATAAATAATGGTTTGGTTCCAACTGGACCAACTCTTGTTTTTAGTCCGAATCAGGAAAAACTAGGTCTGTATAAAATTTCGTTAATTGACTTTCAAACGCAATTAACAGCGTACACAGGTGGCGTACCGCTTGGAATAAATGCTAATATGTCGGTGCCGTCAACTGCACAAGCGGCTATGACAGGAGGATTACAAATTGGTCAGTTACAAGATGGAGAACAGATGCGTAGAATATTATTGCGTTTTACAAATTATAAAACAAATGATTTGGAGAATTTAAAACGACAATTAATTTTTCTTCCTGATGGTTCAACAAGACCGCTATCTTTTTTCTGCGATGTAAGTATTATTCCAGGAGAAATAGAATACAGAAGAGAAGACTTAAAATCGGCAGTAGTTTTAACCACGCGTTTGGAAAATCGTGATTTAGGTAGTGCTATTGCAGATATTCAAAAAACATTTAAGCAAAATTTACCTTTACCGCACGGTTATAGCATTGCTTACGGCGGAGCTTATGCTGAACAACAGCAGTCGTTTAAAGAATTGCTAATAATTTTAGCAATGGCATCTTTATTTGTATTTGGAGTTTTAATGTTTTTATTTAAAGAATGGAAAATATCAATTTTGGTATTATTTATTTCAGTCATGGGAATTGCGGGTTGTATTTTAGGATTATACATTTGCGATATTCCTTTAAACGTTAGTAGTTACACAGGAATTATCATGATAGTTGGTATAATTGCCGAAAACGCCATATTTACCGTAAACCAATTTAAAGCCAATTTAAAAGATACTGGCGACATTGACCAATCTATTAATTACGCAATAGCTTTACGCATTCGTCCGAAATTAATGACAGCATTAGGAGCCATATTAGCTTTAATGCCTCTCGCTTTAGGTATAGGTTTGGGCGCACAAATGCAGCAGCCCCTAGCGGTTGCAGTTATTGGTGGGTTTACTGCGGGACTGCCTTTACTACTTTTAGTATTCCCTAGTTTGCTAAGATTAATTTACAGAAAATAAACTTCCTTCTATCAATAGCATTCAATTACTACAGAATCTCTTTAGATTTATATATTAGGTTTGATAAAAATTTAAAAACGAAAAAATGAAACACATAACAATTTTAATGCTTGGAACAGTAATATTTTTTTCACAAGCTTGTCAGACAAATGAATCAAAACAAACTCAAGGTAATATTGAAATAGCAAAAGTTGAAGTTAAAGAAGATCCCAATAAAGTTGTTTTTGAAAATTTAGATCAGATTTTATCTCCTTTTGAGGATATGACCGAATTTGCTTTGGAAAAAAATGAGGAAGGAATTCAAAAATCTTTAATGAAAGTGGAAGATGCGATTAAAGAAGGTATGTTTGCGAAAAATCTCAATCCTGAAAGCATAAAATTACTGATGCCTCAACTAGAAAAACTAAAAGAAGTAATTAAGCTAAAGGATTATGAGCAAATAGCCATCGCATCAACCAATATTTTTGAATATAATACGAGCAATTTTGTAGATACAAAGAAAATCGAAAATCAAATTCGAATAGAGCATTTAGATTATATGGGATTCAAAATCCTCGCACTTTTAAATCAAAGCAAAATTGATTGGAAGAACATTCAACAAACAATTTCTAGTGTTAAAAAAGAATGGGACGCTTTAAATCCTAATGTAAAAGATAATAATTTGAAGGATTCGTTTGATTATTTATTTGAAGGATTAGAGGCAAGCGCTGAAAATAAAGACATTAATATGGGAAGAATTCTCGCTTCAATGGATTTAAGTTTAGTAGATGTATTGGAGAATGGCTTTTAATAAAAGAAGTTACAATGCCAACTAAGGCATGACACGACTTAAGGTGTTTTATTGATGATTAGTTAAGGAAGATAAATACAGCTGAAGAAAAAACTATTTTACAGGTTCAATGTCAAAAATAACAAAACTGTCAGGTTTCATTTTAGGACGTTTTCGTGGGTTATCCTGAGTTGCTTCAGTTGGTGCTGCTTCAAATTCGGCACTGGGTGTATAAATGTGATGCGTTTTTGAATTAACTGAAATAGTGCGTGCACCTTTTTGTGTTTCTATGGTTTCAATTACTTTATACGTGTTCGCATCTTCTTCTTTTACTACAGTTATGTTTCCTTCTCCGTTAGAAGCATAAATACATTTTAAGTCTTTATCAAATCCAACGCCATCACATCCGTCTCCAATTGGTAAAGTGGCAATTACGGCTCCATTTTGTGCGTCTATTACAATCATTTTTTTATTGCCACAAACAGTAAATAAACGATGTGTTATATTATCTAAAGCCAATCCGGTGGGTTCATCTCCACCTGTAATGGTATAAGATTTTTCAACTTTTAAAGTTTTAGAATTAATTAAAGTAATTATGTTTTTATCCTCTATGTTTACGTAAATAGTTCCTTTTCCATCTG
Source organism: Sphingobacteriaceae bacterium (assembly GCA_043745425.1). Classification (GTDB taxonomy): domain Bacteria; phylum Bacteroidota; class Bacteroidia; order B-17B0; family Aurantibacillaceae; genus JAHEYG01. The sequence continues at coordinate 5,501 of JAYTSW010000143.1, forward strand.
TCACCGAAAATTCAGGTTTGCCATCCAAAGGAATTGTTGCAATTTCCTTTTCTGTTTTTGCATCTATCACAGTTGCATTATTACTTCTGCCATTATATACAAAAACTTTTTGTGAGAACGCATCGTACAAAATCGCATCAGGATTTACGCCAGTAATTTTTATTTTATTGATTGTTTTTAATGTTTCGTAATCAAATACTGTTACTGAAGAATCTCTTCCGCAACTTATAAATCCTTTTTTTAAATCATGCGCCAAAGCAATACCATGTACACCTTTAGTATCTGGAATTGTATGCACCACTTTACCTTGTTTTACATCTATTACTTGAACAACAGTACCGTGAGAAACAAATAGTTTATCACTCGATTCGTCAGAAACAAGATAATCCCATCCGCCATCACCTTCAGCTTTTAACTTGTTTGCAATTTTATATTTTGTTTGGCATAGGGCAATACTTGCTAATGCAATTAAGCTAATTATGAGAATAGTTTTTTTCATTATGTGTTTTTATCTAGATTATTTTCCTCTTCCTTGCAATACAATAAGCACTGTATGCACTAAAATTTTGAAGTCGAGTAGAAGACTCATATTTTCAATATACAGAATATCAAATTTTAGACGATCAATCATTTCATCTACATTCTCAGCGTAACCGTATTTTACTTGCCCCCATGAAGTAATACCAGGACGAACTTTTTGTAAATGTTTATAGTGAGGTGCACGAATAACTATTTGGTCAATGAAGAATTGTCTTTCAGGTCGTGGTCCCACTAAACTCATATCGCCCATTAATACGTTTAAGAACTGCGGCATCTCATCTAAGCGTACTTTACGTAAAAAACGCCCGAAGCCTGTTACGCGCGGATCGCTCTCGCTGGAGAGGGCAGGGCCCAGCTTCTCAGCATCGCAAAACATGGTGCGGAATTTATAAATATTAAAAGGGTGACCATGAATACCAATTCGCTCTTGTTTAAAAAATGCAGGACCACGTGATGTGGCTTTTACAAGAATAATTAAAATTAAATAGAACCAACTTAAGCCTACTAAAACCAAAACTGATAAACTAACATCAATAAAACGTTTCACCGCCACTTGCCAATCGGGAATGATAGTATTTTTTATTTCGATGAGCGGAGTGCCAAAAATGGAATTCATTTTTACTTGTCCCGATAAAATATCATACATGTCCGGTATAATTTTTATCACGATACCTAAATCGCCTAATTCGTTTACAATTTGTTTGAGGTATTCGTGTTCTTCGGTTTCAAGAGCAATAATAACTTCTTCAACATTATTCTCCTGAATTATTTTTTTAATTTCGTGGTATTCTCCAAGGTGTGGTAATGATTTTTTAAGTTCTTCAGAGTAACCATTTTTTCCTTCAATGTGCACGAAACCTATAAACGTATTACCAATTCCTTTTTTAAGTGAGTTAATTTCGTTAAGTGTATTTAAGGCACGCGCGTTACTGCCAATAATTACTGTACGGAAACCAAAATCGCGTTTACCAATACGGTAATTCGTTACGCTTGATAAAATGAAACGTAGTATGGCGGTAAACATAAAATGTAAACCAAACAACGTAAAAAATAATTTGTAGTAAAACTTATAATTGGTTACGTAATCGTCTAATAATAAAACAAAGAATACAACCGTAACACCCAATAAGGCAACCATAAAGGTTTGAACAAACTCGTTAATACGTGAGCGGCGTAACACGTTGTTATAAGTTCCTACCAAATAATAAAATAACAACCAAGCAAGAGGAATGACGATAATGCTTTTGAAAAACTGTGAATCGAAAAACACATCTGGAACTGAACCAATTTTAGCCGGATCGATTTTGCTTTTGCGATACACATAAAAGGCAGTCCATGAAGCTGCAGCCGATAATAAATCGAAGAGAACGTATTTGAAAGTATGTACCGTTTTGTTCAAACTAGTAACTCAATATTTTAATGTTATCAATCCAGTATTCGTTTTTAGCCAAGCCCGAATTTTTAAATGCGTGTATGTATAATCCACAATTTCCGGTGAGCTGACTAACACCTGAACTTAACTGAATATAAATCTTATTCCATTCAGCACTCGGGTTAACCCCTGCCACAAACCAATACGAAGAGCCATTGAAAACCCCAACATCAAAAGGACCTGTACATTTGTAATTTATCTCTAAATAAACAGGTTGCCCTTGTTTTGGAAGGTTATACAAGAAATTAGATTCGTATTGAGCTACACGTCTAACATCATCAATAGCAAAATACAAACATTTGGCACCTTCATAAACATCGGCTGTTGGATCAGTAATTTTATTTAAAATAGTAAAAGAGGTATCTGTGTTACTTGAATTTTTTATACTGATACCTGTGGTGGTACCAAAGCCTTCGAAATTTTCAAGCCATCTGAAAACGGTTGCGGTTTTATATTGAAATTCGAAATTACGTTTTACAAGTGTGCCCGGATTTACAGCCGTATCAACATAAAT
>JAYTSW010000144.1:0-7945 GCA_043745425.1 Sphingobacteriaceae bacterium
CTTGCCAATGGAGAATTACCACCAACCGGAGCCCAAGTATAAGAATAACCTGGTGTGCCTCCGCTTACATTTACTGAGGCACTCGCATTACATAATCCACCACAAGTAACATTCGTTTGGGATTGCGTTGCTGTTAATCCAGCCGTTGGTTGTAATACTGCTGCTGAATAGGTTGCCGTAGATCCGTTTGCATCAGTAACCGTTGCAGTAATTGGACTCGCACTTGCGCATAGTGCACCAACAGATGATGTTCCGCCGGCGCCAATGGCGACACTACTGCCTGTACTCCAGTTTACAGTATATCCCGGTGTTCCTGAATTTCCAGGTGAAACCTGAGCTGAACCCGTACATGCTCCGAAACAAGTTATACTTGAAGTAGAACCTCCCGGATTGATTGGAGATGGGCCTGGTACACTTAATGTTTTAGAATAAGTACATCCTTTAACATCAGTTAATGAAAAAGTATAAACCGTTGGTAGAGCACACAAACTCGCAATTGGTGCTCCCGCCATTGTAGTAAATGTTTGTCCTGTAGATGATATAGTACAACTATATGGCGCAGTACCACCCGACACTAAGCCAGAGATTGAACCGTTACAAGACCCGAAACAACTTGGTTGCGTAACACTTAATGGCGTTAAATCGAAGTCGGCCATTACCATGCTAAATTGATAAAAACCAACTACACCAAAAGTTGCATTAGTAACTGCAACCTGATAAACTGATCCGCACTTACATATATTATTCAACGAATAAGTTGCCGGAGTTAACAAAATAGTTGTGGCTGAAGGAACAGCGGTACATGCCGCCGGCCATCCAGGAAATGAAACACCATAAGGCACTTGTGTACAACCCGCATCAAACGTAAAAGAAATTGTACCATTACAAACATTCGGGCAAGTAGGCAATGTCATTGCTGTAGTTATGCCACAAGCTAATAAAGCATTATCTCCCGTTTTTATTTTTGCAGTATTATTAAATATCGATGGCACATTATACAAACTTGCGTTTGACTTATTTGCCATTAAATAAAATTCAGTTGCAGAAACATTTGTGTTTGGAGAAATATCAATTTTGTTTTTTACAGTACCACCTGAATTATTGAAATTGATATCTGAATTATTATATGAAAGAAAATCGTTACACCTTAAATATCCGTCTGCTAATTCAAATTTTCCGCCTTTAACCTGTACTGATTTATTAGTCATTAATTGAGATACTTTCCAATTTCCATTAACGAAATAAAAATCACAGTTTAAATCTGTAAACGCAGTGTAAACTTCGTTTGTTGAAGAAGCGTCTGAATTAAAAACTAATTTTGATTGGGTAGCGAAATGCGTCGATGTATTTAATTTGAACGAACCTGAAATGTTTAATTCGGAAGATGCGTCACCAACGATATAAATTTTGCTTCCTAAGAACTGAATATTTCTTGCGGAATTCTTTCCTGTTATTTCAACAACCGCTTCAATACCTGAATTACGGTCAAAAATTAAATCGGTATTTTGGTTTGGTGCTTTATAGACCGCCAAACCTCCACTACTTAAAGCCCAATGACTTGGATCATTAAAATTTCCTGAACCCCCCACCCAGTACAATGTTTGTGCATAAACACCTGTTAAAGAGAAAGATAATAACGATATGAATAGTAAGAGTCTTTTCACAAAAAGGGCCATAAACTTTAAAAGTTTTACGAATTTAAGTGTTAAAAGTTACTAATAAACGAGCAGATAACCATATAATTAACATTTTGACTGTTGGAAATGTATATCGTACTTAGTGTAGCTATTTTAATAATTAGTTTATGGAAGAAAATCCTTGGATAACCAAGAGCTCCGAAATGGTTTATGAATCACCTTGGATTAAGGTTGTAAAACACGATGTTTTAAACCCTGCGGGCAAGCCTGCAACTTACAGTGTTGTTAATTTTAAAGGCCTTGCAATTGGCGTGTTAGCACTTGATAATAAGCTAAATACATGGTTGGTTGGACAATGGCGCTACCCAATTAACGAGTATAGCTGGGAGATTCCTGAAGGTGGCGGAGCCTTAGATGTTGAGCCCGTTGAATCAGCGAAACGAGAGTTAAAAGAAGAAACCGGAATTGTGGCAAAAAACTACAAAGAAATCATGAGATTGCATTTAAGCAACTCGGCTACCGACGAATTAGCCATTGTTTTTATTGCAACCGGATTATCATTCGAAGATTCAGAACCTGAAGAAAGTGAAGTATTGCAACTAAAAAAAATTCACCTCAATGAAGCTTTCGAATGGGTGATGCAAGGTAAAATTACTGATGGAATTACGGTTGCCGCTATATTAAAAACTAAAATTTTGTTAGAAAAAGGTTTACTAGAACTCAACTGACATAAAATGTATACCTTTATTATCCTGTTCTTATGAAAAAATTAATAGAAAATTTTCCAAATCAATTACGCGAAGCTCTTAATATTGCTAATGCAGCAAAACTTTCGCCTAAACATAATATTCAAAATATTGTGGTTACAGGTTTAGGCGGTTCTGGAATTGGCGGAACAATTATTTCAGAATTAATTTCAGATTCTTGCCCCATTCCGATTTTAATTAATAAAGATTATTTTTTACCGGCTTTTGTTTCTGAAAACACTTTAGTCATTATTTCTTCATACTCTGGTAATACCGAAGAAACTTTGGAAGCCATGCATCAGGCTTTAGATAAAAACGCTCAACTTATTTGTATAACAAGCGGTGGTAAGGTTGAAGAAATTGCAAAAGAATATAAAATCGATGTTATAAAAATTCCCGGTGGTCACCCACCTCGTTCATGCATCGGTTATTCATTAGTTCAATTAATAAAAATATTTGTCCATTATGGTTTTGCTCCTGTTTCAATTCTTACCGATGTAAAAAATAGTATTGATTTATTAGAAAGAGAAAACGGTAACATAATTTCTGAATCCAAACAAGTAGCTAAAATTTTATTAAATAAAATTCCGATTATTTATTCTTTAGGAACTTGCGAAGGCGTTAGTGTTCGTTTTCGTCAGCAAATAAACGAAAATAGCAAAATGCTTTGCTGGCATCACGTATTTCCTGAAATGAATCATAACGAATTAGTGGGCTGGACTACCAAAAATAAAGATATCGCAGTAATAACATTTCACACTTCATTCGATTTTAAACGTACACAAAAACGTTTCGAGGTTTGTAAAACTGTTTTTGAAAAATATTCGGCCAGCGTAACTGATATTGTTGCTAAAGGAAATTCTAAAACCGAACAGTTTTTTTATTTAATTAATATTGGTGACTGGATTAGCGTTGAGTTAGCAGAATTAAAAGGCATCGACCCGGTTGAGGTAAATATCATCGATCATCTTAAAAAAGAATTGTCCAAATTTTAATTAATACTTCCTAGCCTAAGCGTAGAAGTTATGCCCAAAAACAAAGCGGTAATATTTGAAGACCTTGCTTTAATGGACTACAAACTTTGCTGGGATTACCAGGAAACTTTGTTCAACAAAACTGTGCAAGAAAAAATAGCTAACCGAAATAACAACACGGAATTTCCTACCGCTAATTATTTATTATTTGTTGAGCATCCACACGTTTACACATTGGGTAAAAGCGGTGATGAAAAAAATATGCTAATTAATGGAAAAGCACTTGAAGAAAAAGATGCCACTTATTATAAAATTAATCGTGGTGGCGATATAACGTACCACGGACCAGGGCAATTAGTTGCCTACCCTATTTTAGATTTGGATAATTTTTTTACCGATATTCATAAATACCTTCGATTACTGGAAGAAACCATTATTTTAACCTTGGCAGAATACGGAATTAAAGGCGAAAGAAGCGCAGGCGAAACCGGTGTTTGGATTGATATTACAAACCCCACTAAAGCCAGAAAAATTTGCGCTTTTGGAGTGCGTTGCAGTCGTTGGGTAACAATGCACGGATGGGGATTTAATGTAAATGCTGATTTAGATTATTTTAATAATATTATTCCATGTGGTATCGAAAATAAATCGGTTACTAGTTTAAATAAGGAATTAGGTCTTAAAGAAGTAAACATCGTGGAGGTAAAAGAAAAACTGAAAAAACATTTCAGTACTCTTTTTGATTGCAATATGGTTGAGACTTTTAACGTTAATAAGTAAGAATGATAAAGAAGATTTTCAAATTCATTTTATATTTTTTACTCGCAATAATTGTATTGGTTAATCTTGCCATTCTCTTTTCCGGAAGATTTTATTTGTATAAAGGACTTTGGAATACTTATTTTTCTGGACGTAGCGGACCAAGTGCCACGGAATATTTAATTTTTGAAAACAGAAAAGTGGATGCTACAAACGGAGCACCACTAATTAAATCCAAACTTTATAATTCTTCTAAATTGCCCACAGAAGCAGAAGCCTTATTTAATAAATTTGATGCGCATGCTTTTGTTGTGATTAAAAACGACAGCTTATTACATGAACAATATTGGGATGGATTCAGCGATACGTCACACACTAATTCATTCAGCATTTCAAAAACCTATTGTAGCATTTTATTGGGTTGCGCTTTAAAAGATGGTTACGTAAAAAATTTAGACCAACCGGTAGCTGATTTTATTCCCGAATTTAAAGAAGGTGAAAGAGCAAAAGTTACGTTGAGACATTTAGCCACCATGACATCAGGAATTGATTTCGATGAGAGTTACATTAATCCATTTGCATACCCCGCAGAAGGATATTACGGAAGCGATGCCTTAGCTGCTTGTCTGCAATATAAAATGACAGAAACGCCCGGACAAACCTTTCGTTATTTAAGTGGTAACTCCGCATTACTCGGCATTTGCATTTCAAAAGCAACCGGAAAAAGTTTATCACAGTATTTAAGCGACAGATTATGGAAAGATTTAGAATGTCAAAAACCCGCCTGGTGGAGTTTGGATAAAAAAGACGGACAGGAAAAAGGATTTTGTTGTTTAAATTCAAACGCAACAGATTTTGCAAGAATAGGAATGTTGTATTTAAATTATGGCAAATGGAAAGGAAAACAAATTGTGGATTCTGATTACGTTGCTAATAGCATTGTTCCTTTTAATTGTAAAGAAGATGACGGCACACCAAATAAAACTTACGGCTACAATTGGTGGTTAACAGAATACGATGGGAAAAAATTATTTTACGCACGCGGTATTTTAGGACAATACGTTATTTGTGTTCCCTCAGAAAAATTAGTAATTGTAAAATTAGGAAGAGCGCGCCGACCGAAAACATCGAGTAATCATTGTCCGCAAGATGTTGTTACGTGTTTAGATGCAGTGAAGAAAATGTATTAATAAAGCGGTTCGGCAAGCTCACCTTGACTCGTGTCTTTATTCATGATTTGGAAATGAAGCAATATCTAAGTAAAAGGTGCGTTATAACTACTAATGAAATTCCCCTTAAAGATCGTTATGTTTTTAGTATTGTTTGCGTTCAATACTAAAGCTCAATGTCCGCCAACAAATCCAACCGCAACAATAAGCGGTATGTATTCATTAGATCTTAATCCCGCACCGGGAAGTATAACCTATGTTACTCCAACAGCAACAATCACTGGAAACATAAACTTGAACAATGCTTCCCTATATAATTGCGGGACAATCTTATCCCGTAAGATTATCATGAGGCAAAGCGTGCAGAATAATCAATATATTTTAGAAAATAACAATATTATAAAGTGCGATTCTATTTTACTGGATAGCCTTGGTCATTTACATAATAATGACACATTAAATTGCAATTTCTTTAAACTTAGTTTTGGTTCAAATTCCGATAACAACTACCTGATGGATGTAAATTACTTCCAGATCGAAACCAAAAGCCAATTAAACTCGCAAGGGAAGATTAAAGTAAATTATTTCAACCTTGTTGGCAACAATTCTTTATTCTATAATCAATACGGAAATATTTCTGTTCGAAAATTATTTAGAGTTGATACAGGCTCTGTTGTTGCAGGAGTCTTGTTTATTTGTGTGGACTCTTGTTTTACAAATAATGGAGTAATTAATAATAGCGCTGTTAATTCATGGACCCCTTCCATAAAAATAATTGGATCAAGTACAAATACCGGAACAATTAATTCTATAGATTTCTGTGATCTTTCAACAACAAACGGTGGGATGCCTGATATAAATACAGGAACATTATCTAATATTACCTTTTGTCAATCACAACAATATTATTGCGATTACAGTTTTACTTCCATTAAAGAAAACGTGGTTTTAAGCAAAACTATTTCTGTTTTCCCAAATCCAGCAACCGCTATTCTGAGTTTTCAATCGGACACCTTCGAATTGGAAGATGCCGAAATTGAAATCACTAATTATTTAGGTCAAATAGTTTTGAAAAAAAACTTTTCGCGAAGCATTTCTGTAGCTGAACTTAATTCTGGTTATTATAACATCGTTATTAAATCTTCAACAAATAAATTTTATTCGAAATTTGTAAAAGACTGATTTGAAAAAAGAAGTCATGGTGAGCTTGCCGAACCATAATAGAAATGAAAGAAAAATCGCCACTGAGCTTGACGAAGTGGCTGGTGTTAACTCAAACCATCGCCCCAAATCTTCACTATCATTCCATCCATTTGTGCAGATAGTTTTAATTGGCAAGACAAACGTGAAGTGTCCGTAATGTTTGGAAGTGTATCTAACATTCCATATTCATCATTACTAATTTCATTTAAATTTTCAAAACCTTTTATAATCTCAACATGACAAGTTGCGCATAAAGCCATTCCGCCACAGGTTGCTAAAATATCGTATTCGTTTCCTTTTAAGAACTCCATTAAACTTAAACCCATATCGGTGGGGGCCTGTAATGGCGTTAAAGAATTATCAGGGTTTTGTATATGAATTGTAATATCACTCATTTTAATTCAACTTGGTTCTTAAATACAATAATACCCTGGGCTTATAAAAGGGCAAAAAAAAAGCCCTGCGTCCTTCGATAAGCTCAGGATGACGCAGGGCTTTTTAAATTTTAATTGTTATTCAAACTTAGCACGATGATCTTCGATGTTTGCTTTTTCACGTAGTGCATTATACACTTCGTAATCAGCACGACCACTTAACATTTGTTCGGTTTGCGTTTTAATGGCTTTGTAATTATCGGCGCTTGGCGCCCCTTCATCAATAGTAGCAACTGCAATAACGTAAACACCGTTATCACCAATAACTGGTCTTGAAACTGTACCTGTTTTTAATGTAGCGGCTGTTCCAACAACAGCATCATCACGACCCATAGTTCCAATATTGAAAGCTGCAAAAGTTAATTTTTCACTAGTCTCAATTTTAATTCCCATTTTAGAAGAAACCTCATCTAATTTACTTGCAGTTCCTGCTTTAGCTGTAAACTCTTTTACAAACTCAGCTGCTTTTTTAGCTTGACGTGCTTTAGTTATTACCTCCTCTTTCACTTCTTCCAAAGGCAATCTTCCTTTTTCACGAATGCCGGTTAAATGGGCAACTACAAACTTATCTTTAAATTCAAAAACCTGAGGAGAGATTTCACCTTTAGTTGCAACGTAAACCCATTTCACTAAATCTTTCGCACCTTCTAATCCTGGAAGAGATTTATCATTTTCTTTTATATTTTCCGCTAAACGTTTGTTTAGTTTTTGTTTTTCAATTGCTTTCTCAAATAATTCAGCTGTGTTATTTTGTCCTGAAAAATCACTGGCCGCTTTATAATATTCTTTAGTAGTTTCTGCGCTTGGTGCAATTAATTTAAAAATTTGTGCAACTGTATAAGCAGTATGACGCGTTTTTGAAACTGCAAGTACTTCAATAATATGATAACCAAATTGAGTTTGTACAACTGAAATATTTCCAACGGTTCCTTCTAATCCTGCGTTTTTAAATTCAGCAACAAATCCGGTGTTCTCATTCATCCAACCATAACTTCCGGCTTTATCAACCGAACCTAAATCGTC
>JAYTSW010000145.1:0-7937 GCA_043745425.1 Sphingobacteriaceae bacterium
CGGGAATAAACAATATTACAAACTCAGGGAATCAGATGATAAGACCAATCTCAATTATTAATATTAATCCCTTTTTAGGACCAAACTCGTGCCCGACCATAACAAATAAACCCATTTCATTTGTAACAACTGGCACGAATGTGACTTACAATCCGGGTTGTGTTGACCCTGACGGTGATAGTTTATCTTACAAACTTGTTACTGGTCAAGGAAGTTTTGATACTTACATTCCGTATAATGCTTCTATAGACAGTTATGGGATTTTGACATTTCCAAAAGATTCTGCAGGTTTATGGGCTTTTACAATTCAGATAGTTCAATGGAGAAAAGACGCGGGTGGATTTTATCAATCAGTTGGTGAAATCTTATTAGATTTTGTAATGGATGTGAATTCAAGTATCGGTATTAAAGAATATGAAAAAACAAAATCATTCTCAATCTACCCCAACCCAACTTCAAACATTTTAACCATCAAAACAAATTCAAAAATCAATTCTCCAATAGAAATAATAAATTGTTTGGGAGAAATTGTTCTGAAACAAAATTATTCAGAAACTATTAATGTTTCAAAATTAAATCCGGGTGTTTATTTTATAAAGGTTGATAATTCTTATTCGAAATTTATTAAAGAATAAACCCAATTGCCAAATCGTCAAATTAACTAATTGTCACATTCTTTACTCCTTATACTTCACCATATAATGCAATCCCACACTTTCTTTGCGAAGCATAGCGTGTTTTATTATGAGGTAACCAATGCATATGATGTTACGGAGTTCGCAAAGTTTTGGTGTGACAACTGTTTTTTCGTACAGCGCTTCGTTTTCTTTAAATAAAATTTCTAATCTGTCGAAGGCGCGTTTTAAGCGGAGTTCACTTCTCACAATGCCAACATAATTACTCATAATCTGCTGCACTTCTTTTTGCGATTGGGTAATCAAAATCATTTCTTCTGCTTGTTCTGTTCCTTCCGCATCCCAATCAGGAATATTTTCTTTGTGTTTTATTTTTTCAATTATTTTTTCAGAACTCTCAGCAGCAATATGAGCAAACACACAAGCTTCTAATAAAGAATTACTCGCTAAACGATTTGCACCATGTAATCCTGTGCAAGCACACTCGCCTATTGCATACAAATTATCAATGGTTGATTTTGAATTATCATCTACAATTATTCCGCCACATAAATAATGTGCTGCAGGAACAACAGGAATCATTTTTACAAACGGATCAATTCCTAATCCCATACACTTATTATAAATATTCGGGAAATGTTCTATAAATCCTTTTCTATCTAAATGCCGACAATCTAAATACACATAATCCTCACCACGAATTTTTATTTCATTGTCAATAGCACGAGCAACAATATCACGAGGCGCTAACGAACCACGAGAATCGTATTTCTGCATAAATTCTTTTCCATCTAATGTTTTTAAAACTGCGCCAAAACCACGAATAGCTTCAGTAATTAAAAAACTTGGATGCTCAGTTGGATTATATAATGAAGTGGGGTGAAATTGTACAAATTCCATATCCTTAACATGACCTTTTGCACGATACACCATTGCAATTCCATCTCCGGTTGCAATTTTAGGATTGGTCGTAGTTGCGTAAACATGTCCTGCCCCACCCGTTGCCATAATTGTAACTTTTGCCAATACAGTCTCGATTTTATACGATTTAGTATTTAAAACATAAGCGCCATAACATTCAATGCCTGGGGTTTTAGAATTCACTTCAACACCTAAATGATGTTGTGTGATAATATCAATTGCAAAATGATGATCAAGAACTTTAATATTTGGATGTTTATGAATTTGCGCAATTAAGGCGCGCTCAATTTCATTTCCGGTAACATCTTTATAATGTAAAATGCGATGCTCGCTATGTCCGCCTTCTTTTGCTAAATCGTATTCACCATTTTGGGCTTTATCAAATTTAGTTCCGAGTTCAATTAATTCTTTTACACGCTGAGTTCCTTCCGTAATTACTTTTCTTACAATTTTCTCATCACAAATACCCGCGCCGGCTGTTAATGTATCCTGAACGTGTTTTTCTATACTATCTTTAGTATCCCAAACAGCCGCAATTCCGCCTTGAGCGTATTTGGTATTACTCTCGTCTTCATTGGCTTTGGTTATTAAATACACTTTATGCTTTGCTGCCACTTTTAAAGCAAAACTCAGTCCGGCTATACCGGAACCAATCACTAAGTAGTCGGTTTTTTGTTGCATACTGCATTGGCTATTAATAAAACGCCATTATCTTATTCAAATTACATTGAGTTTCATAGGTTTAATAGTTAAGCCTACGCAACACGGCGTAATTTAACACAAATATAAAGGTTATTAGTCGTAAATTTACATCATGCTTTTAAACGAAATTCCCTACATAATATACGCCGAGGAAACACCAAACCCTTCTACAATGAAATTTGTAGCTAATCGATTATTATTAGTAAGCGGCGCAACAGCCGAATATAAAAATGTTGCCGACACAAAAGATGCGCCCATTGCAAAGGCTTTGTTTCAGTTTCCATTTGTAAAAAGTGTTTTTATTTCTGGAAATTACATTACTATAACCCGACAAGATTCTGTTTTATGGGAAGATATAAATTACGAATTACGTATTTTCATTACCGACTATTTAAATAAAGGCAATGCCGTTATTGATAAACTCCCCGAGAAACAAGTTGCAGCAGATAATACATTCACAAAAACCGTTAGCATTAATACTCAACACAACGTTCCTAAAAACGAAGTGGAAAATAAAATTATTGAAATACTAGAGCAATATATTCGTCCCGCTGTTGAAACAGATGGTGGCTTAATTACTTTTAAAGAATTAAAAGACGGCATTGTTACTGTGCAAATGCGTGGCTCTTGCAGTGGTTGTCCAAGCAGCACCATGACTTTAAAAGCAGGAATAGAAGCTTTATTGAAGCGTTTATTACCGGATGATGTGAAGGAAGTTGTTAGCGAAGCGGTATAATATTCCTGGCTTCCAGTTCCTTGTTTCTAGTTGTTTTAAAACCTAACAAGAAACCCAGAAACCTGAAACCTAGAAACAATATGAATACAGCAATAATTTTCGGATCAACTGGCCTAACAGGACAAGCACTTCTTAAAAAGATTGTGACAGATAAACGCTACGAGAAAATTTACAGCGTTGTCCGTCGTAGTACAGGTTATTCAAATCCAAAAGTGGAAGAATTAATATTTGATTATAAAGATTTTTCAAAATTATCCCTCGTAATAGCACATCATGTTTTTTCTTGTCTCGGTACAACCCTAAAAGCAGCAGGTTCAAAAGAGGCTCAACAGGTTATAGACAGAGATTATCCGATTGAAATTTCAAAATACGCTAAAACTATTGGCGCTGAAAAACTAGTTTGTGTTTCATCTGTTGGAACTGATATTAAATCAGGAAATTTTTATTTACGCACGAAAGGTGAAATGGAAGAAGGCGTAAAAGCTAATTTTTCCAATTCAATTTTTGTGCGCCCCTCTTTTTTAATGGGAGATAGAAAAGAAATGCGAATCGGTGAAAAAATTGGTATTGGTGTTTTTAAACTGATAAATCCTTTGTTAATGGGCGCTGTAAGCAAATACAGAGGTGTAAACGTAGATAAACTAAGCAAAGCTATGATTGAAGCTTGCTTTAAAGAAACGAAACAGGTTTTGCATTATGAGGATTTTAGCCACTAATTTCACGAATTAACACCAATTATTAATAAAAATTAGTGTCATTGATGTATACAATCTGTAGCAAACAGATATTTGCATTACTCTGACTTTACTCACGAATTACCACCAATTATTAGTGAACATTAGTGCAATTCGTAGCTTACTACAAATCGTAGCAACCAATCCCTCTTAAATTCCCTAAATTAGCCCCGGTGTTTGCAATTATTGATATTGAAACCTGCAGCGGGAAATTTGTTTACGGTCACGGACGTATTACAGAAATTTGTATTATTAAACATGATGGTTTGCAGGTTATAGATAAATTCACAACACTCATCAATCCAGAGTGTCACATCACACAATATTTTAGTAGTCTTACGGGAATTACCAATGAAATGGTAGCCGATGCGCCAAAATTTCATGAAGTGGCTAAGAAAATTTTAGAAATGACTGAAGATTGTATTTTCGTTGCGCATAATGTTGGTTTTGATTATGGATTTATAAAAGAAGAATTTAATTCGCTAGGATTTAAATACAGAAAAGAAACTTTATGTACTGTAAGATTAAGCAGAAAATTAATTCCCGGACGGATTTCTTATAGTCTCGGACATTTATGTGCTTCTTTAGGAATAGAAATTGAAGGTCGTCATAGAGCAGAAGGAGATGCCGTTGCTACAGCACAACTATTTGACTTGTTGTTACGATTAAAAGCAGATCATCCTCAATACAAAAATATGGGTGTTGATGAACTGATGGTGCGTCGTATTGATAAAATAAAAGAATACATTCTGAAAAAATTACCTGAGAGCTGCGGCGTTTATTATTTCCTAAACAAAGACAAAGAAATAATTTACATTGGTAAAAGCACCAATATGTATGGTCGAGCCCTTGCCCACTTTAACAGCAAAGAAAATAAAAGCAAAAAATTGTTGAACGATTTAATGAATGTTGATTTTGTAGAAACAGGAAGTGAATTAGTGGCTCTACTTTTAGAAGCGGAAGAGATAAAAAAACATAAGCCAAAATATAATCGCATGCGTAAAGCAGATACGTTTACACATAGTGTGGATTGGTTTACAGACAAAGCTGGGATTATAAATTTTAAAATTGTAGAGTATGAAGAAGCAGAAAATTCTTTATATGGTTCAACAACCTATTCATCAGCGAGAGAAAAATTAGAAAAATGGATTGATGAATATCAATTATGCTTACAATATTGCGGTTTAACTGAACAAGGTTCCATTTGCTTTAACCATCAGATAAAAAAATGCAATGGCATTTGTAGTGGAGAAGAAGAAACTGAAATCTATAATAAACGCGCTAGAGAAATTATTAAAAATGTTACTTACGAAAACTCCAATTTTTTGGTTCTAGATAGAGGACGAACCAATGAAGAACGCTCATTGATTTTAATTGAAGATAATAAATACAAAGGTTACGGCTACATTGATTCCTCCCATCAAATAACTTCACTTGATGATTGCAAGGATGTTATCAGACAAAGTCCTTATTACCCCGACTCAGATGAATTAGTGAAGAGCTGGATGAAAACGGCTAAACATTTTAAAACCTTCAAACTCGTTTCTTCAACAAGCGAGCGTTAATATATTCTTTCCCAGAGCGAATTTATCCTCTCTCAAAAATCAAGAATCCCGTATATTTGCAATTGGTAAAAAAGCTTATGGAATTTATTTCAGTGTTTGATATGCTTAAAATTGGTGTTGGCCCCTCTAGCTCTCATACTTTAGGTCCATGGAGAGCGGCTGAACAATTTTTGGCCGAATTAATTGAGAAACAAATTCTCAATAAAGTTTCAAGAATAAAAACTGATTTATACGGCTCACTTTCTTTAACAGGAAAAGGTCATGCTACCGATTTAGCTATTTTATTAGGTTTAAGCGGACAAAATCCTGAAACCATTTTAATTGACAATATTCAAGGAATCGTTAATCAAATAAAATCTGAAAATAAAATTAAGATTGCTAATCAGCATTCCATTAGTTTTTCATTTGAGAAGGATATTGTTTTCAATAAAAACTTTTTGCCTTTTCACGCCAACGCATTAACGTTTACTGCAGAATACGAAAACACAACTTATCAATCTACATTTTATTCTATTGGCGGAGGTTTTGTTGTGAAAGAAGAAGGTGCTCCAAAAAAGAAGAAACAAGACAAACCCTTTCCTTTCCCAATAGAAAAAGCAGACCAATTATTAGAATATTGTTCGGCAACGAATAAAAAAATATCGGAAATAATTATTGAGAATGAAAAATCACTTCGCAGTGAAGAAGAAATTAATAAAGAACTCATGCGCATTTGGGAAACAATGCTCGAGTGTATGTATATTGGTTGTCATACCGAAGGGATTTTACCTGGCGGACTAAATGTAAAAAGAAGAGCATTTGATATTCATCAAAATATTAAAAACGATATTAAGTATTCTTCACCTGAAGAATGGATGCAATCGATACGACAAACAAAAGTTATTAAATTCCGTAATGTATTCAAATGGGTAAGTTGTTTTGCATTGGCAGTAAATGAAGTCAATGCCTCGCTTGGAAGAGTTGTTACGGCACCAACTAACGGTAGCGCAGGAGTTATTCCCGCAGTACTGATGTATTATTTAGTAATTGAAAATCATAAAGCGACTGAAAAACATATTAAACAATTTTTATTGGTGGCAGGTGAAATTGGAAGTATTTTTAAAAAAGGTTCTACAATTTCTGCAGCAATGGGTGGTTGTCAGGCAGAAATTGGTGTATCAAGTGCAATGGCAGCAGGTGCATTATGTGAATTGTTTGGCGGCACACCAGAACAAGTTTTAATGGCCGCTGAAATCGCCATGGAACATCATTTAGGCTTAACCTGCGATCCTATTGGAGGATTAGTTCAAATTCCATGCATAGAAAGAAATGCAATGGGTGCCATAAAAGCAATTAATGCGGCAGAATTAGCAATGGAAACAGATGCTAAAAATGCAATTGTACCTTTAGATAAAGTTATTGCCACTATGTGGGAAACTGCAAAAGCAATGAGTTCTAAATTTAAAGAAACAAGTGAAGGTGGTTTAGCGGTTGCCGTTAATTTACCGGATTGCTAATTTTATTTTTCTACAATTTTATATCACCCGTTTTGGGTGAATAGAAAATTTTTCTCTCACCCACTCTTCGTGATTTTAACCTGCGTTTAACGCCTATTAACACTTCTTTAAACACGTATTGTAACTTTTCTTTGAAACTTTACGTCTAATTACAAAAAACAATACACCATGAGGTCAATTAAAATCATTCCCGCACTTGCATTACTAACTTTAAGTTTAAATGCTAAACCAAACAACAGTAACAACAACACTATTGTGGGAACCGTAAAAAACAAAATCAATTGTCCAGCCGAATTGTTTAATAATAAAAACAATACTTCGGTACGTTTATCATTCACGGTAAATCAAGATGGAAAAGCCGAAAACGTTATCATTAACGCTGAAGACGAAAAAGTAAAACAATTTGTAAATGAAAAATTATCAAAACTGGAATTCCCTCAGAAAAACGAAGAAGTAAACATGGTCATCCACTTTAAGCTGGTATAGATTACTTTTCTTCTTCCTGTTCACTGCCTTTGTATTGCTCATGACCCATAGCAGCCCAATTGATAATTGTACGTTTTTGTTCTTCGCTTAATATGGCTTTGCCGTGAATTAATGTGTACGACGACATCGGCATTTCATCTGCACCTAGCATTTCACCAATTTCTTCAAATTTGTGAGCCTTGCGTTGGTCTTTATAGGTATTGTAAACGGAAAAATTTAAATGACGTTTACCATCATTAATATGATTGGCAATCCACCAACCGATTGGCTGAATGTTTTCGTACCACATGTGATTGGTATAATCGGAATGACAATCATAACACGATGCAACTAGAATATTTTTTACAGTCTCAGGAACATTCACCGTTTTTGTAATATCATCTACACCGAAAGCTTGACCAAGGTTTTTTGAAGGACGGATAAACTGTATTAAAATAAAAATTACGAGTAGCAATCTTAAGATTATTTTTTTAGTGAAGTACTTTTTCATTTGGCTTTATTTTATGTCTTTATCAATTGTATTTATGGTATGTGTTTCTAAAAGTACACCTTTTTCATCTAATTTAATCCCAGTTAACGATTTTCCTAAATACGCACCTGTATCAATATTATAAGAATTTGTTTTAGGATCGAATGCGGGTTTATTTCCTTTTACTGGAGTA
>JAYTSW010000146.1:0-7929 GCA_043745425.1 Sphingobacteriaceae bacterium
GTTTTTTACCGATGTCGATTATATTTTTGAACCGTATAAATAATGATTGAATACGAAAATTTAAATAGTCTTAATAAACCTTTGCAAGAAGAGTATAAAACTGCTTTTAATGAAGTATTAGAGAGCGGCTGGTATATTTTAGGCAATAAAGTAAAAGAATTTGAAAAGCAATTCGCTGCATATTGCAATACAAAACATTGCGTTGGTGTGGCGAATGGTTTGGATGCATTGAATTTATCATTACGTGCGTTTGGATTTAATAAAGGAGATGAAGTGATAGTTCCTTCTAATACTTATATCGCTACTATTTTATCCATTGTAGAAAATGGTTTACAGCCCGTTTTAGTTGAACCGGATTTAGCAACATACAACATCAATCCGAAATTAATTGAACAAGCTATTACTCCGAAAACAAAAGCGATTATGGTGGTGCATTTGTATGGTAAGGTTTGTGAAATGGATGCTATATTAACAATTGCTAAAAAACACAATTTAAAAGTGATAGAAGATTGTGCTCAATCGCATGGCGCAAAATTTAAAAATAAATTATCAGGGAGTTTTGGCGATTACGCAGCTCATAGTTTTTATCCAACAAAGAATCTAGGCGCTTTAGGCGATGCAGGTGCTGTTACTACTAATGATGAAAATCTTGCCAATGAAATTAAAGTACTTCGCAATTACGGTTCTGAAGTAAAATATTATAATGAAGTTATTGGTGTTAATTCCCGTCTTGACGAATTGCAAGCTGCTTTATTATTGGTGAAATTGAAATACATGGAGAAAATCACCTCTCATAAACGTGATTTGGCTTCTGTTTATTTGAAAGAATTGAAATCTGATTATATAAAGCCTCAGGTTCATGCGGATTATTTTGATGTGTATCATATTTTTTGTGTTCGTCACCCGAAACGTGATGTTTTGAAAGATTATTTATTAAAGAATGAAATAAAAACCGAAATTCATTATCCCGTTGCGCCTAATAAACAAAAGGCGATGACTGGAATATTGGATAAGCAAATAACGCCCATTGCGGAAGAAATTCATACTACAACATTAAGCTTACCAATTTCTTATTTCCATACTAAAGAAATTATTTTAAAAGTATGTGAAGTGATGAATAAATTTTAAAATGCCTTTAATATCTGTCATAACT
Organism: Sphingobacteriaceae bacterium; assembly: GCA_043745425.1. GTDB lineage: Bacteria > Bacteroidota > Bacteroidia > B-17B0 > Aurantibacillaceae > JAHEYG01. The sequence goes on from JAYTSW010000146.1 coordinate 1,154, forward strand.
ATTAATTATAATAATGCTTCTGGTTTGCAAAAAACTATTGATAGCGTGGTAGCTCAATCGTTCACTGATTTGGAGTTTATTGTTATTGACGGAAAATCTACTGATAAAAGCGTTGAGATAATTAAGCAAAACAATCGTATTAACAGTTGGGAGAGTGAAAAAGACAATGGAATATTTCACGCCCAAAATAAAGGTATTGAAAAAGCAACCGGAGACTATTTATTGTTTTTAAATTCAGGAGATATTTTGGCAGAAAATGATACTCTTAAAAAAATGTCAACTCATCTAAGTAAAACTGATATCGTTTATGGGGATTTAATTACTGAAGATGCAAGTGGTATAAGGAAAAATGAAGAATCCCCTAATACATTGGATGTTTATCATTTTATGATTTCTACACTTTGGCATCCTTGTTCTTTTATTCATACTTCTGTTTTTAAACGTTACGGAAATTACAATGAAAATTTTAAAATTACAGCCGATTACGAATTCTTTATCCGGACTATTTTAAAACATAGCGTATCGTATAAGCACATTCCTGTCTCAATTTGTGTTTTTGACCTTAGAGGCATAAGTAATAATCCTGATAATGATAAATTACAAACTGAAGAACGTAAAAAAAGCTGGTTAACTAATTTCTCTCCTGCTGCGGTTGCTTCATTTGAAGAACATACTAAGTTATTGCGTTCCCGCGAATATGCTATTGGTAAAAAGATAAAAGGCATTAAAAATATTTTTGGCAAGAAATGAAAGAATTCTTATTCCAAATAAAGAAACAACTCATTGCTTTTATAAAACTACAGCAAAAGAGATTATTACGCCCCTTTTTCAATAAAGGTTTAACGGAAGAGAGAAGTTATACAATTCCAATAATCATTAATAACCGTAATCGTTTAACGCATATGATTCGCTTGATTAATTGGTTGGAAAAAAATAACTACAAAAATATTTATATTTTGGATAACGATTCAACTTACCTGCCCTTATTGGAGTATTATAAATCTTCACCGCATCATATAATTTATTTAAAAAAGAATGTTGGATACCAGGCGCTTTGGAAACCAAAAGTGTTCATGCATTTTAAAAATGATTATTATGTGTACACGGATCCAGATGTTGTTCCGAATGATAATTGTCCGAGTGACGTAGTTTTTCAATTATATAAAGTTTTAAAAAGTAATTCCTCAATAGAAAAATGTGGTGTTGCCTTAAAGATTGATGATTTGCCTACGTATTACAAAAATAAAGAGGCAGTTATTTCCGATGAGAAAAAACATTGGGAGCATAAAATTTCAGATACAGTTTATGATGCGCCTGTCGACAGCACTTTTGCTTTATACAGACCATTAGCAAAGGGCAGAGCGGAAGATTGTAAAGCTTATCGTTTATCAGGGAAATATGATTTTCATCATTTACCTTGGTACGAAGATTCCAACAATCAAACCGAAGAGGATAAATATTATATTAGTCATGTAAGCAAAGGTTCCACTATGTGGACTGAAAAGAATTAATGAGCATAAAAGTTTCTATATGTATACCTGCTTATAAGCAAATTTCTTTTTTAAGAAAGTGTTTAGAGTCTGTTTTAATACAGGATTATACTAATTATGAACTCATTATTACAGATGATAGTCCTGATGACTCTGTAAACGAAATAGTGAATGAATTACTAGTTAATAAGGCTCATATTTATATTCAAAACAAACCTTCTTTAGGTTCACCTGCCAATTGGAATAAGGGTATTAGTATGGCAAAAGGAGAGTATATTAAAATAATGCATCACGATGATTGTTTTTCGGATAAAAATAGTCTGTCTGAATTTGTAAGCGCATTAGATAAAAACCCGAAAGCTATTTTTGCTTTTTCAAATTCTAATGTTGTACATCAAAACGGAACAACGCGCATTCATTCTCCCAATGCATCTCAACTAAAAAAACTTAGTCAAAATGTCCTAAATTTACTATTAGGGAATTTCATCGGAGCACCAAGCGCTACTATTTATCGTAAAAACGAATCTATTGAGTATGATGTAAAATTAAAATGGTTGGTGGATATTGACTTTTATATTAATCTGCTAAATAAAAATAACACTTTCGTACATATAGATAAAGCTTTGGTGAACACTACAGATGGGGCAGAACATCAAGTGACATCAGAGTGTTTAAATAATCCGAATATAGAGTTAAAAGAAAATTGTTACGTATTTGAAAAATTAACTCTTCCAAAAAACCTTGAAAGTGATTTTGTAAATTATTTTTCAGAGTTGTTTAGTCGGTTTGATATGAATGAAGTTAATGCTTTGAAAAAATACGCACCAGGCTGTGAAGTGAAAAAAGAATTTTACAATACTGTTTTTAGTAATTTGGAATCTTATAATAAAAAGAAAAGCAATAAAAAACTAATTAAGTCGATGATTAAAAACCCGTTTACCATTGCGCTTTATCAGGGTTATGTATCCACAAAAGCAAAAAGTAGAATTAAAGAGCAATTAAAATCATTTAAAGAGTCAGCAAAAAAAACAGCTTCTCGTTTTCTTTTAAGAAAGGAAGATGAATTGTTTTGTGCAGATGATAACACCATTAATACGGGATTCGATAGGCATTATGTATACCATTTAGCTTGGGCAGCGCGTGTTGTAAAAGAGATTAATCCTAAAGAACATTCTGACATTTCTTCATTATTGTTTTTTCCAACTATGTTATCGGCATTTGTAAAAGTAAATTTTTATGATTACAGGCCCGCTCAATTAAATTTAGATAATTTAAAATCTGACAAATGTGATTTAACGAAATTACATTTTGAAAGTAATTCAATTGAGAGTTTATCTTGTATGCACACTATTGAACATATTGGTTTAGGCAGATATGGTGATCCGATTGATTATGATGGAGATTTGAAAGCTATTGAAGAATTAAAACGTGTTGTGAAAGTTGGAGGGAGTTTATTGTTTGTTGTCCCTATAGGAAAAGCACGGATTCAATATAATGCGCATCGTATTTACAGTTATTCGCAAATTGCGAGTTACTTTAGCGGATTTACTTTAAAAGAATTTTCTTTAATTCCTGATTCACCGCAACAAGGCGGGTTAATCAGGAATGCAAGTGAAGAGCAAAGTGATATGCAGGAGTACGGATGCGGTTGTTTTTGGTTTATAAAAAAATGATTATAGTTAAATTAATGGGCGGACTGGGCAACCAGATGTTTCAATATGCTGCAGGGCGTTGTTTGTCTCATTTACATAAAGCGGAACTTAAGCTCGATCTTTCGTTTTTAAACGCTGATTCAAAAAACAAGTACACTAAACGCGATTATAAATTAGATGTTTTAAACATCAACGCAGAACAAGCGAGTGAAAGCAATATTAAACCATTTTTACCACTAGAGAAAGGTAAAATTACACGCACTTTAATGCGCAAACTCCCTATTCTATATTATAGAGTAGTTGCAAACGAAAGCGGACATAATTTTCACAAAGAATTTTATTCGTTCCCTAAAAATGTTTACTTAAATGGTTTCTGGCAATCAGAAAAATATTTTGAGTCTGTAAAAGATATTTTAATAAACGAATTTACTGTTAAGGAAATTTTTAATGCTGAAAATGTGGAAATCATTGGCAAAATAAAAAATTCTAATTCAGTAAGCATACATATCAGGCGCGGGGATTATATTAATAACAAAGAGGCTCATGCTTTTCATGGAACCTGTTCGTTGGAATATTATAAGGACGCTATCAATTATTTAAAAAATAAATCTGGTAATTTAAGCTTGTTTGTATTCTCTGATGATGTAGCTTGGGCTAAAGCTAATTTAAAGACAGAAGTACCGGTAAATTTTGTCGATTTGAATAATCCTGGTTATATCGACATGCATTTAATGACTTTATGTAAACATAATATCATTGCCAATAGTAGTTTTAGCTGGTGGGCTGCTTGGCTTAACCAAAACCCCAATAAAATAGTAATTGCCCCAATACGGTGGTTTGCAGACATCAACAATACAACTCCTGATATTTACCCTGATAATTGGGTAAAAATTTAGCTTTTTTTTAGAGGTATTTTCCGTTAAACTTTAGTATTTTTAGGTCTTAAACATTATTGTTATGAGCGACACTACACCTAAGAAAAAGAAAAGTCTGATTAGACGTATTTTAAAATGGACAGGAATTACTTTTCTTGTTCTACTGATTTTAATTATTGCGGCTCCTTTTATTTTCAAGGATAAGATAGTGGCTCTTGTAAAAGAAGAAGCCAACAAAAATTTGAATGCAAAAGTCGACTTCGGTGATTTCGATTTAACTTTGATAAGTTCATTTCCTGACTTCCGTTTTGTCATCAACAAAGTGAATGTAATTGGTGTTGATAGTTTCAAGGATGATACTTTAGCGTATATAGATATGCTGAAGCTTGACATCAATTTAAAAAGTGTTATTAGTGGTGATAAATACAAGGTGAATTCAATTGTTATTGATAAGGCAAGAATTTTAGGAAAGGTTTTACATAATGGAAAAGCCAATTGGGATATTGCCAAGCCGAGCGCAGATACAACAACTGCCACGCCTTCGGAACCAACAAAATTTGCTCTTCAATTAAAACAATTCAAAATTAGTGATTCTTATATTGTGTATGATGATGAACAGGGAGGTATGTATGCTAAACTGGAAGGGTTTAACTATGAACTAAACGGAGACTTTACTCAAGATATATTTGACTTGAAGAATATGCTTGATATCGCAAAAACTACTTTTAAAATGAGTGGCGTAAATTATCTAACCAATACACATGTGAAAGCAAATATGGAATTGAATATGGATATGCCTAATATGAAATTCACATTCAAGGAAAATGAATTCAGTTTGAATGATCTTACTTTGAATTGGAACGGTTGGTTAGCAATGCCAAAAGAAAATATCGACATGGATATTTCTTTTAAAGCCAAGCAAACGGAATTCAAATCTATTTTATCATTGGTGCCATCAGTTTATTCAAAAGACTTTGCTTCGTTACAAACTTCAGGTAAGTTAGCATTAAGCGGATATGCAAAGGGAACATACAATGATAAAACGTATCCTGCCTTTGGTGTTGATTTGAATGTAGCAGATGCTATGTTCAAATATCCTTCATTACCAAAATCAGTTAACAATGTGAATATTGATGTAAAAGTTCAGAATCCTACAGGTGTTTTAGATGCAACAACTATTGATGTAAATAAATTCCATTTAGAAATGGGAGGTAATCCTGTGAACATGACGGCCCACGTTAAAACGCCAATTTCAGATCCCGATATTAAAGCTGAAATAAAAGCCTTAATTGTATTAGCCTCAGTAAAAGAATTTATTCCAATGAAAGTTGGTGATGAAATGAATGGAACTATTAAAGCCGATATCGCTATGGCAGGACGGTTAAGCGCAATTGAAAAGAAGCAATATGAAAATTTTAAAGCTTCAGGTACTTTAGAAATCGATAAAATGAATTACAAAACTGCTGCTTTTCCTTATGGCGTGTTGTTAAATGTAATGAAAATGAATTTTACCACTCAGAACGTAGAATTAGCGACTCTTGATGCAAAAATGGGCAATACGGATATTCAAGCCAATGGTAAAATCGAAAACTTTTTACAATATGTATTTAAAGATGATTTAATTAAAGGCGCGTTTAATGTAACGGGTAATTTGATAGACTTAAATCAATTAATGGGACCTGAATCAACAAACACGGCAGTTGTGACGCCAAGTGTGGCTGCTACGTCTACTTCAGCTGCTGTTGAAGTTCCTGGCAATATTGATTTTGTTTTAAACGCAAAATTCGGCAAAATCCTTTACACTAATTTAACTATCGAAAATTTGTCTGGTGGTATAATCGTGAGAGATAAAAAATTAGATATGTCGAATTTAAAAATGAACATATTAGGCGGAGGAGTAGGAATGAACGGTTATTATGAAACTACAAATCCTAAACGTCCGACAGCAATGGTAGATCTCGCTTTAGATAATTTTGATATTCAAACTACATTCAACGCTTTTAATTCTATACAAAAGTTGGTGCCTATTGGTAAATATGCGAAAGGGATGTTTTCTGCTAACATAAAAGATTTTAAAGTGGTGATGAATGATAAAATGGAGCCGGATTTAAATACTGCTACATGTACAGGTAAATTAAAGACGAACAAAGTAAGTGTTGGTGGTTATGAGCCCTTCAATAAATTAGGAGACGCTCTAAAAATTAACGAATTAAAAAATCTTTCGTTTGATAATATGGATATTTCGTTTGAGATGGCTAATGGTCGTATTAAAACAATGCCTTTTGATGTGAAGGTGAATAATATCAACACTAATATCAGTGGCAGTACAGGATTAGATCAAACAATAGAATACAAATGGAAGATGGATGTTCCAAGAGCTATGTTTGGCAAGGAAGCTAACTCAGCGCTTACAGGTTTAATGTCACAAGCTAATGCAGCTGCGGGAACAAATGTTTCGTTAGGTGAAAAAATAAAAGTAACAATTAATTTTGGAGGAACAGTAACTAATCCAACTATTAAAACTGGGTTAAAGGATGAAGCAGGTAAATCAACAGTTGATGCTGTGAAAGATCAAGTTGTAAATACTGCGGTTGATAAAGCCAACGAAGAAGCGCAGAAAATATTAGATGATGCCAAAGCCCAGGTTGATAAAATAAAAGCAGAAACTCAAACGCAAGTGGATAAATTGAAAGCTGATGGATATTCAGAAGCTGATAAATTAGTGGAGCAGGCTAATAACCCTATTTCTAAAATCGCCG
>JAYTSW010000147.1:0-2165 GCA_043745425.1 Sphingobacteriaceae bacterium
TTTCAAAGTGTTTTAATTCGCCAACGCTTCTTTGCCGACACACATTTTAGCACATTTGCAGGCTCACAAAACCTTGACACAGACACAGACCTGCAAAAGAGCTAAAATCTTGCAGACGCTTCTTAGGACAATGCGAACAAAGATAATAGCACTATATTTATTACCCATAATTTTGGCACTTACAAGTATATCAATGGGTTATAATTATAATTTATCTATAGTAGTATAAAAATAATATCTTTACTTTATCATTATTTCCATATAAATTGATAATTTTCATATTTTTTAATGTTGGCCATTTAAACTAGTATCTTTGCAGTCAATTTTTTAGCACTTATTACTTATGAACACGTCTCAAGCGGGTAAAACAATTGTTTTTGTAGGAATTTTTCAGGTTGCGGAATTTGATAAATTCTTTTTCATTAAAAACGGATTTTTTAAAGAAGAAGAAATCAAGAATATGCCCATGTTCAGCCCAGAAATTGCCCAAATTAACATTCAGGATGTTAATATACTTATCACAATGCAGCAAATAATAATTACCCAGTTCAAAATGGAAGGTGAAAGGGGAAAGGATATTGCGTTATTATTTGCAAAACACAGCAGCCTTAATATTAGTGCTGTAGGTGTAAATTTTTCTTGGAATCTTACTCCAACTGAAAATTTAGAAAAGGAGACGAAAAAATATTTTTTTAATGATGGTAATAAGATGTTTACCGAGTTTTTTGATACGCCTGACACAATGTATGGGGCGTATGTGAGCAAGGATTTTATGAATGGTAGATTAAAACTTGAAATTAAACCTCAATTAGTTAATAGAGTTAACATTAAAACTCAGGAAACAAATGAAATAACGCAAGTGGTTAATTTTGCGTTTAATTTTCATTACCAAGTTCCGCCAAAAGGGGAAAATTCAAAACTTTTGGAATTTATTAGTGATTATGATAACTTCTTTAATGAGAGTGAAAAAATAATGTCTTTATATGGAAAATGAAAATAAGATAGTACCCACTATTCCACTTACATCAGTAAACTATTTCGGAGTTGGTTCCGCAGGTATGAACACATATGCTGATCAATATATGCTTGCCATTCTACAAAATGGTAATATAAAATCACTAAGTGGTTATTTACATACTGGAATTACAACAATATATGAGTTGCTTCACCGCAACGAAAAGAAGGAATCCTTTTACTTACTAGCAGTTGATAACTTAATAAAAAAAAATGATTTTTTACAGTTATCAGTACAATTAGATCAACAACTAATTACTGAAGAAGAATTTGAAAAGGAGCTTGAAGCAAATGAGCCCAAGTATTTAATAAAAATGGATAATAATTGCAATAAAGTAGATTTTGAAATTGCATTAGAAATTTTGCCAAAATTAAATAGAACTTTCGCTGCTGATGAGGTTTCAGAATTATTTTCAATTCCAATGGAGAATATTCATTCCTACCTTGATGGTGATATAAAAATTGAAAACTCCTAATCAACTAGTTTATTTATGAAGAATGTGCATGAAAAATGCTCAATTGAGTGTGATGCGGCTGATGTAGTATCACGACAAATAATGAGGAATTCTTTTATTGAGATAAAATCCATTGGAAAATGCACAACTTATAAATGTAAAAGAAATTCAGAGGCTGTAATAACAAAAGAACTACCACACCCACCTAAACCTGTACATAAATTTACTTCTTGTGTTAATCGAGGGGATAGTTTAGAATGTGAGGATATGTTTTTGGCTGTAAATTCTGTAAAAGCATTAAAAATTGCGATTCGTCCATATACTAGTACTCATAAAGCACAAATAACGAGTACCAATTCATACACCTTCGCAGAAATATCAAGGCAAATACCAGGGATACCAATGCTAACTAATCCCGTAACACCTGCTTTAACCGCATAGTCACAATATTTCAAAGAACTAACTACCTCGACAAAGCACCACACATTTACAGCCTGACACAACTCAATCGCTTCGTAAAACTGTGTTGCTTGCATACGCTTCCAAAACCCCTCGACACAATTAAAACCATTTCGTTTAACAAATCCGCCAGCACATTACATTAAGAACAATAGCCGAAAGTCCCCACGAAAAAGCCCCGCATTAAAAAACTGTTAACGGGGGCTTTTGGTTATTGTTTGTTGACCGACGCCTGGC
>JAYTSW010000148.1:0-7869 GCA_043745425.1 Sphingobacteriaceae bacterium
GGAAAAAGTGATTTTACACGAATAGGTTATCAGGCGGGATTAAGTTTTGATTGGAGTCCAACAGAAAAAAATAATTTTAATGGAGGCTTTAGCTATAATAATTTTGGGAACAATAACAAAGGTACAACCAATCGTGAATCCATTCTTAAAGATGTGAATGGAAATATTATTTCAGATGTAAATAATGCCGTTCTTGCCGATAACACCTCAAGTAACCAAGCCTATGATTGGAATTTAAATTACAAACATAAATTTAAAAAAGAAGGTCAGGAGTTAGATTTATTATATACTTCTTCTACATCCAACAATTACTCTTATTACCAACAAAAACAAAAATACATAACGCCTGATTCAGTATTTAGCGGTTCTTATGGGAAAAATCCGGGAACGGATATGCAAACAAATGTGTCGTTAAACTATACGCATCCCGTTTCTGATAAATTATTATTTGAAACAGGACTGAAAACTGTATTGTATCAGATTAACAGTAAATCGAATGTTTATTTACTAAATCCAACAACGGGCGATTATTATTTTAGTGATGCACAATCGAACTCAGTTAATTATGGTCGTAATGTTTATTCAGCCTATATCTCTACAACATTTAAACTTAAATTTTTAGATGTGAAAGCGGGAGTACGAAATGAGTTCACTGAAACCAATGCTACATTTTCGAATGGAGGAAAGGCAAGCATTTCTCCTTATAATACAATTGTACCATCAGGAATTTTATCGCACACGTTTAAACATAATCATACACTTAAGGCGAGTTATTCATATAGGATACAAAGACCAGATTATCGTGATTTGAATCCATTTGTGAATGCAAGTGATCCCAAAAACGTTTCAACAGGTAATCCAAATTTGAAGCCTGAATACACCCATAATATTGAACTGGGTTACAGTAAATTTTTTAACAAAGGAATTAATATTAATGTGAATGCATTTTATAGAGGGAACAGGGCAGATATTCAAGGATACACACGCTTCTTTCCAACATACTTGATTGGCGATTCAACGTATTACAATGTTGCCGTTACCACGCGTGAAAATATTGGGCGTGAAGATAATTATGGAATGAATATTTTTGTTTCCGCTACTATTAAGAAAAAATTCACATTGAGAAGTAATATATCCATGTTTCAGAGATATATTTATAATGTTATTGTTCCAGGAGCAAACATCAGTGGATTTAATTACCGCGCTAATCTAAACGCCTCTTATCAAATTACAAGTACGTTTATTGTTGAAGTATTTGGTAATTTTAATTCACCAAGAATAAATGTTCAAGGAACACAACCGGCCTTTACCACTTATAATTTCGCTTTACGGAAACAATTCTATCATAAAAAAATGAGTATTGCATTTACGGCAACTAATCCATTTGATAAATACGTAAATCAAAAATCATCAACAACAGGTGTGAATTTTACATCAGTAAGTCTAAAACAATTACCTTACCGTTCCTTCGGCTTAAACTTTACCTGGAAATTCGGTAAACTTGAATTTAAACGTTCTAGAGAAAATGAAGACGCTAATCTTACTAATCCTCCTGTGCAGGGGAATTAATTAGTATTTAAGACTTCAATTATTATTTGAAGCGCCGCCCTTAATTCTTTATTCGTAATAATAAGAGGAGGAGCAATCCGCATCGCTGTTGCACAATGTAAAAACCAATCTACAATAACACCTTTTTCAATACAGGCGTTGATTACTTTCATATTCAAATCAACATCATCAAATTCAACAGCGCATAAAGCACCTACGCAACGCACTTCTTTTATTTTGGGATGAACTAAAACTTCGAGTAATACTTTTTCAATTTCATCGGCTCGCAGATATAATTTTTCTTCAACTATTACTTCTAATGTTGCTTTTGCAGCCGCTACACAAACCGCATTCCCTCCGAATGTAGTTATATGTCCGAGCACAGGATTATTGGTTAAACAACTCATTAATTTTTCTGAAGCAACAAATGCGCCAATTGGTAATCCGCCACCCATACCTTTGGCAATTAATAAAACATCAGGAACAACATTGTAATTTTCAAATGCAAATAACATTCCTGTTCTGCCAAAACCACTTTGTATTTCGTCAAAAATTAAAAGTGTGCACGTGTCATTACATTTTTTTCTAAGCTCTTTTAAAAATTCAGTATTCGCTTTGTGAATGCCTGCCTCACCTTGTATGGGCTCAATTATTACACAAGCTGTTTTATTGGTGACTTCAGCTAATTGCGAAAAATTATTGAAGTCTAATTGTTTTATATCAGGTAACAGTGGACGAAAACTTTGTTTATACTCTTCATTACCCATTACACTCAAAGCACCATGCGTACTGCCATGATAAGAATTTTTAAAACAAATAATTTCAGTTCTTCCTGTAACGCGCTTGGATAATTTTAAGGCACCTTCTGTAGCTTCTGTCCCTGAATTTGTATAATAAATACAATTTAAAGACGAGGGAAGAAGTGAAGTGAGCAATTTTGCATATTGTGTTTGCGGATGCTGAACATATTCACCATACACCATTAAGTGCATGTATGTTTTTGCTTGCTCGTTAATGGCAGCAACAACTTTTGGGTGACAATGGCCTAAATTACTCACCGAAATACCGCTTATTAAATCAATATACTTTTTTCCGTTAATATCAGTGAGGTGAATGCCTTCTGCTTTTACAATTTCTAATCCAAGAGGAGTAGGGGATGTTTGAGCAACATTATGAAGAAATATATTTCTATGATTTACGTTCATTTATTTTTTAGAAAAATTAATAAACAATTCTCTTCCTTCTCTCGGCTTTATGGAATTGTAACAAGCTTCAAATGTATGAAAATCGAAATAAGGTTTAAAATAATTAAAATACTCTTCTTTGCTTCCACTAAATGGCGGACCGCCTTCAAATTGTGTATCAAACATAACCCCAACTAATTTACCTTTAGGTTTTAATAACTCGTGCGTGTGTTTTGCATAATCGCTTCTTAATTTTGGATCAATTGCGCAGAAGAAAGTTTGTTCAATAATTAAATCGTATTGGGCTTTGTGATTAAAAAAGTCATCTTGTATTAATTGTGACGAAGGAAAATCTTTACAACGTTGTCGAATGCTTTTTAAAGGCTCTTCTGCAAAATCCAACACAAACACATTCTTGTATCCATTATTAAATAAATACTCAGCTTCGTAAGAATTACCAGCGCCTGGAATTAAAATATTTAATGATTTAGCTTTAAGCTGATCGAAATAAGTTTTTAAAGGTGTTGTAATATCGCCAGCATCCCAACCAAAATCGTTTTCAATATAGCGGGTATTCCAATATTCGCTACTCAAAAACATTTACTGAGGCTGGATTAATAATTTTAAACGAATACTCTCTACGTTTTGCTGACTACGTTTTAGAATAGTGATTTTATAACCGTCAACCTCAAGTGTATCATTAACAGGTGGAATTCTTCCGAATACATAATTTAAATAACCCGAAACAGTTTCGTAATGCGGACTTTCAGGTAAAGCTGATGGCAACACATTATTCACATCAACCATATTCGATTGGGCGTTTACAATATATTCTGTATCACTTTTCTTTTCAACGTTTGGTTTTTCCTCATCATGTTCATCCTGAATTTCACCAACTAATTCTTCAATAATGTCTTCCATGGTGATAATTCCTGCGGTAGCACCACGTTCGTTAGTCACCAACGCCATTTGTATATGATGTTTTTGAAAATCACGTAACAGCTCGTTAATCTTCATGCTCTCAGGCACAAAATGAACGGAGCGCATAATGTCTCGAATTGTTTTGAACCTGTTTTCTATAACTGCTTTTAATAAATCTTTGCTGTGTACAATACCAATTACATTATCAATATCTCCCAAATAAACAGGCATACGCGAAAAACCTTCTTCAATGATTTGTTTTATCATTTCATCGCGACCAATTTCAACATCTAAAGCAACAACGCGATTTGTAGGCACTAAAATTTGTTTTACAATACGATCGTCAAAATCAAAAACATTTTGTATTAATTCATTTTCACTTGGTTTGATAGCGCCGCCTTCTTCACTCTCCGTTAAAATTAAACGTAATTCCTCTTCGGTGTGAACTTGTTCATCAAAACCTTTAATGCCCAACATTCGTAAAAGCAAACCTGATGATTTATGTAATAACCAAATGAACGGTCGGAATACAAAGTAAAACACTTTTAAAGGTAAAGCGATGAGCGTTGCGGTTTGTAACGAAAATTTAATTCCTACCATTTTAGGAATCTGTTCACCTAAGGTAATATGTAAAAAAGTAATTAAAGCAAACGCTACTGGAATAGAAATGCTGTGAACAGTTGCCGGAGAAAGTGTAGTTCCGGATTTATGAAATAGGCTTGTCACCAAATGAGCAACAACCTCTTCGCCAATCCAACCTAAACCTAAACTGGATAAAGTAATTCCTAACTGTGTAGCAGAAATGGTTTGGTCTAACTTTTCAGTTAAACTTTTTGCGGTTTTTGCTCGCTTACTTCCTTTTTGAATTTTTAAATCTAATTGTGATGAGCGTACTTTTACTAACGAAAATTCGGCCGCGACAAAAAATCCGTTCAGGAATACAAGTAATAAAGTGAATAAGAAGTCTAATAACATGGTGTATACAAATATATCAAAATTGTTGAATTAGTTTTTGCTGCAAGTAATCTTAACATAAGAACTGACAGAGTTTTGTGTTGTTGAATCTATACGTTGCTTTTTGGCTACTAAAGTGTTATCATCTATCCATGCTATATCGCAGGCGCCCCATTTGGTTAATTCACGTTTCCAGTTTGTTTTTAAAGAGTCACTACCAACATCGTACATTTCCATACCATTATAAACAAAACCTGCAATTAAATCGAAATTAGATGTAAGTAAATATTTTTTGTTTGGAGAAACAGCAGGCGCGCCACAGATATAAGTCTCTTTTCCTGTCTTTGCATTTACAATTAAATATTGATACGCTTCGTAATAAGAAACAAAAATTAAATAGTAATTGATGTCGTTTAATTTTCCGATGTATGAATAAGCGCTAAAATCTTCGCTCTCCATATTTTTATCACTCACTAATTTTTTAATGGTGCCATTATCTAATTTTAAATTAAGTGTATCGTTATTACGAGAAACAAAACGCGCATCTTTTTTAATGTTATTGTTTTCCGAGGTATCCGGTTTAAAATTGAAGTAAGCATTAAATGCAAGTTCAGTTGTATCAGCAACGATTAATAAATTATTGCCACCATAAAAAGTGTCAATTTCTGAAATTAAAGTTTTGGCAATTGTTTCCTGTGCAGGAGCTTCCTCTTTTACATCTGTGCCGCAGGAAAAGAAAATGAAGGTGATGAGTACAAGAAGACTGACTCGGGGATTCATGTTATTTAAGTTTATTGAGCTGGGTTTGTTTTTCTTCAATCATTTTTTTTAGAAGCGCAATCTCGTCAGATAAATCATTATGATCTTTTTGCTCATCATCATCCCACAACTTATTAATGTAATATGGTTTTTCGTTGGCGTTATAATAAGGTTGATTGGAACGGAAAAAACTATATAAAGGAATTTTTAAACCTTTTGAGATTAACTCAAGCGTGCGTAATTCTAATCGTTTTGTTTCGAGTGCAGTGGTTAAAGCCTCTTCGGTCATACCAACATACTCGGCTAAATCTTTAAACGAATACTTTTCTTTTTCTAATATTTCGAGAACTTTCTCTTTTAAATCCATTTCAGGTATAAATTTACGAAAAAAAAGCGAATTTAAATTACTTCACGCCACCCATTAGTTTTTTGATAAATGGCGATAAACCAATGATAATCATGCCAATTATTAAAGAATAAAGCCCCAATTGCTTATAACCCTCAGTATAAACCACGAGTTTCTCCATATTGGTTGAATTTTGAGAGGCTTCAGCAATGTTTGCCCCTAATAAACCCGCAAAATATTGTCCGTATGCACTTGCTAAAAACCACATTCCCATAGCAACAGCCTGCACCTTTTGTGGCGAAAGTTTTGTCATAACCGACATACCAATAGGAGAAAGGCACAATTCACCAAAGGTAATGATAAACCAACCGAAAGAAAACAGACCTAAAGAAGTTACACCGTTTTCGTTGCTGAAAAATTTAGTGTAATAAAAAATGTAGAAACCAATTGCTAAGAATAAAAACCCTAAACCAAATTTTACAATAGTGTTAGGTTCAATTTTACGTTTGTTCATCCAAATCCAAAGCAAACCTAAAAGAGCAGCGAATGAGATAACGAACAAAGAGTTGGAGGAGTTGTTCACTCCGTTAGGGTCGAGTGGAAGTCCTAAAACGTCACCACTTAAATTATTAGCGGCAAAAATACTTAGGGAGCCACCACTTTGTTCGAAGAAGGCCCAAAAGAAAATAGAAAAGAACATAAACAAAATAGCAGCAACCAAACGTTTGTTTTCTACCGCGTTAAAATTTCGCATCTCATAAAATAAATATAATAAAGAAAACGGGCCAATAATGTACATGAACATATCGGTGTACCCGCTATTCGAAACCATTGCTATGATGATGGGAATAATAGCTAACGAACCTGCAAACGTTAAGTACTCATATAATTTTCTTTTTTTAGGTTCGAGATGTGTTAATGGTGAAGTGCCAATGGATGCTAAACTTTTTTGTGTACGGGTGAAGGTGAGTAAACTTACAATCATAACAACGGCTGCTAAACCAAAAGCAACATTCCATTCTAATCCTTCTGGTACTGAACTTGCGAATAGTGCGCGTTTACCGATAGCAATGCATAAATAACCACCAAGTAATGCGCCTAAATTAACACCGGCGTAAAATAATGAGAAGCCTGCATCGGTGCGAGGATCGCCATCTTTATATAAGCGACCAACAATTGTAGAAATGTTTGGTTTAAAAAATCCTGTACCAACAATATTAAAACCAATTCCTAAAAAGAAAAATTTATTGGGATCAATAGCGAGAATAATACTCCCAACAATCATTAATAATCCGCCCCAGAAAAGCGATTTGCGATACCCTAAAATTTTATCGGCAAACAACCCTCCAACAAAAGTAAATGCGTAAACAAAAGCCTGTGATGCGCCGTATTGTAAATTAGCTTGAACTTCATCAAGTTTCAATTGACTAACCATGAAGAACACAAGCATGCCACGCATACCGTAGAAACTGAAGCGTTCCCACATTTCACTAAAAAACAAATACCACAATTGCTTGGGGTATTTGCCTTTAAAGTTTTGTATTTGTTCTAATTCGGCTGAAGTGTTGGACATTATTTTATTTAATGCCATGCATCATCTTCTCTAGCTTCTTACAAAGGAAAAACAACATCACAGCTGCGATACCCGAGAAAAACACAAAGAGAATGAAATAAGAATATAAATCGCTAATCTCAAATCCTAAAACACTTGGATGAGTTGTTGCTTTTGCATCAGGATACAATGAACTCATTGTGCCCGCTAATTTATTTCCGGTTGCAATAGCTAAAAACCAAACACCCATCATTAATGATGTAAAACGCGCTGGTGTTAATTTATTTACCATTGATAAACCAATCGGACTTAAAAATAATTCTCCGATAGTGTGTAAAAAATATAAACCTGTTAGGAAGAAAATACTTGCGCCTGCTTCAGGAATAGATTTAGAACCAAAAGCAATTAATAAAAAGCCCAAAGCTAAAAACGCTAAACCTAAGGATTGTTTGTAAGGCGCAGCAGGATTAATTCCTTTCTTAGCTAACCACACCCAAATTGCACTTAAAATTGGTGCTAAAATAATAATGAAACCTGCGTTAAAACTCTGGAAATAACTTGCAGGCATTATCCATCCAAAAACACTTCTGTTCGTTTGTTCTTCA
>JAYTSW010000149.1:0-2144 GCA_043745425.1 Sphingobacteriaceae bacterium
CTTCTGTGCAAGCAAAAGATTTTAATAAAGGAACATATACTTCAGCTGACCAGTTAATACAAGGTAAGGTTGCAGGTGTGCAAATTATAAATAATAGTGGAACTCCGGGTGGAGCAACTACTGTAAAAATAAGAGGTGCTTCAGCATTAACAGGTAGTGGTCAACCCTTGTATATTATCGACGGCGTTCCACTTGATGGTCGTTCAGCAAGACCAGGCTTAGGTGATTTTGGCGCAGGTGGCAGTAACCCGGGAAACAATCCTTTAAATTTTATTAATCCTTCAGATATTGCATCTATTGATGTATTGAAAGATGCTTCTGCTACTGCAATTTATGGTTCAAGGGCTGCCTTTGGAGTGGTTTTAATTACTACCAAAAAAGGAAAGTCTGGAGAACCTAAAGTTGAACTAAATACTTCATTCGGAACTTCAAAGATTGCAAAAAGAGTAAAAGTATTAGATGCTGGTCAATTTAGAGAAGCGTTGGTGTATTACGGTTTAGGAAATGGTGGGGATAAAGGTTCTAACGTAAATGCATTGGATGCGATTTTACAAAAAGCTAATATTCAGAATTATAACCTTGGCGTTAGCGGCGGTAATGAAAACGCAAAATACAGGTTTTCTTTTGGTGTTTTGAATCAAGAGGGAATTGTAAGAAAAACTGGAATTAAGAAGTACACAGCAAACATCAGTAGCAATTTTAAATTTCTTGAAAGTAAGAGATTAGGTCTTGATATTAATATTATTCCAAGTCAATACATAGAAGATATAGCACCTATTACAAATGATGCAGGTTCAAGAGGTAGTTTAATAGGAAATGCGCTGCAGTGGAATCCTACTGAAAACCTTGTAATTAAAAAATCAAATGGTCAGGATTCGCTGAATGTAATACCTGGAGGAGATTTGATTAATCCGTTAGCTCTTCAGGAAGCTTATGGTGATAAATCAAAAGTTACAACGATACTTGCAAGCGTATCGCCCTATTTTAAAATAAATAAAGACTTAGAATACAGATTACTTTACAGTGTAAATTACAGCACAGGAACGAGAGGAACTACATTGCAACCATTTATCAATTTTAATGATGTGTATGGAAAAGGGAGAGTGCGTCTAGCTCAATCACAAATACAGACAGAACAAATAACGCATACTCTTAACTACAATAAACAAGTAACAACAGCATTAAGTGTAAATGGGCTTGTAGGTTTTGAATATCTTAAATTTAAAAGCAAAGGCTTTGATGTTGGTGGGTATGGTCAATCAGGATCTGCAGGTGGTTTTGGCAACTTTGGTTTGAACTACGAAGATTATATTCAGTTTTCTAATCCAACCAATAGACAAATTGGATCTTATTCAGATCCTAAAAACGAATTGCAATCTTATTTTGTAAGAGGTGGATTGAATTTTAAAGATAAATATTTGTTTAGCGGAGTGTATAGAGCTGACGGATCAACCAAATTTGGTAAAAATAACAAATATGGCTATTTCCCATCCGTTAGTGGTGCCTGGGTAATAAGTAAAGAATCCTTTTTCCACGTATCACAAATCAATTCTCTTAAACTTAGAGGAGGTTGGGGAAGAACGGGAAATCAGGAATTTCCTTCAGGTTCAGCACAATTAAGATATTCTTTTTCAGGTAACGGTTCAGGATCTTTTAATGCAGCCAATAACTCAAATGAAAATTTGAAATGGCAATCAGATAGGCAATATAATATTGGAATTGATATGTCTTTATTAAAAAATAGAATTACGCTTACTGCTGATTACTTTAATAAAAGAACAAAAGATTTACTTTTCCCAAGTGAACCTGCTCAACCTGCAGCTCCAGGTGGTGTAATTAAGTGGGTTAACCTAGACGGGAACATAGATAATAAGGGTTTTGAATTTGCCATAAACACAGAAGTCGTTAGTAAAAAGGATTTTGGTGTCGATATAGGAATAAATGCAACCTTTGTGAAAAATGAAGTATCCGGTCTTAGTTCTTCAATAAATACAGGAGCATTAAATGGTCAGGGTATTAGTGGTACTACTGTTGAAGTAATAAGAAATGGCTTACCCATAAATGCATTTTTCACAAGACAATTTTTAGGATTAGGAAAAGATGGTTTTGCGAGTTATACTGATGGAGGCGACGTGCTTTATTAT
>JAYTSW010000150.1:0-7818 GCA_043745425.1 Sphingobacteriaceae bacterium
CTTGTCCGGAGAAATAATTTACGCCACCAATCATTATTAAAGCCAAAGAATCTTTATTTTTTTCTATCGCTTCATAAATATCTTCATGACGAATTGTGTGTTCTCCATCTCTTGGTTCAATTTCAATTAAAGCATCCTCGATTTTTAAATCATGAAATTTTAATTGTGATTGCAATGCATATTGATCACTCGGAAATGCTTTTGCCTCGCATAAAATTTTGTACCGTTGTTTTGTCGGACGATAAAATGATACCATTAATAAATGCAAATTAACGGTGAGCTGATTCATCATTACTGTTTCTTCAGACAATGCGCCAACAATTTTCGCCATGTTTTCGGTTAAGAATTCATGATACGGTAACCATGGATTCTTTGCCATAAAATGACCTTCAACTCCGAATTTAGCCCAATCGTTTAATTCTTGTTCAATAAATGCTTTTGTGGTTTTTGGTTGCAATCCTAAAGAATTCCCGGTAAAATAAACCATGTCTTTTCCATTATGCTGAGGCATATGAAATTTAGAACGGAATGATTTTAACTTATCATTGTCATCGCATTGTTTCGCGAACGCTAGTGTATTTTGGAAGCTCATTCTTCTATTTTTGGCCCGCAGATCACGCTGATTAACGCAGAAAACAAAGATCTGCGACTATCTGCGAAATCTGCGGGAAACCTTTAAAGTTACGAGACAAATATATACTTTTACTCCTAAATTTGCCGCATGAACAACAAGAACTCGAGTCAATTATTCGAAAAAGCTAAAAATTATTTTCCTGGAGGTGTAAATTCCCCTGTGAGAGCCTTCAGAAGCGTTGGTGGAACCCCTTTATTTATTGATAAAGGAAAAGGTTCGTATATATGGGATGCTGATGGAAATGAATACATTGATTATTGCTGCAGTTGGGGACCGCTTATTTTAGGTCATGCGAATGATAAAGTTTTGAATGCAGTTGAAAAAACAATGCGTAACGGAACATCGTTTGGTGCCCCTACCCGTTTGGAAAATGAATTAGCAGAATTAATTATTAGCAACAATCCATTTATAGAAAAAATACGTTTTGTAAGTAGCGGAACAGAAGCAGTGATGAGCGCCATTCGTTTAGCACGAGGGTTTACAGGAAGAGACAAAGTTCTAAAATTCGAAGGCTGTTATCACGGACATAGTGATTCTTTATTAGTAAAAGCAGGTTCGGGATTAGTTACTTTTGGAAATACATCTTCTGCGGGTGTTCCGAAGAGTTTTGTGAATGAAACAATTGTTGTTTCGTTGAATAATAAAAAAGCTGTTGAAGAAGCCTTTGCACAATTTCAAAATCAAATTGGGTGTATTATTATTGAACCAATTCCCGCTAACAACGGATTATTATTGCAAGATAAAGAATACTTACAATTCCTTAGGGATATTTGTACGAAGAACGGAACGTTATTAATTTTTGATGAAGTGATTAGCGGATTCAGAATTGGATTTACAGGTGCGGCAGGACATTATAATATTAAACCGGACATTATTACTTACGGAAAAATTATTGGCGGCGGTTTTCCAGTTGGTGCTTATGCAGCGAGTAAAGAAATTATGAGCAATATTTCTCCCGAAGGAAATGTGTACCAAGCCGGAACTTTAAGCGGTAATCCTATTGCGATGAGCGCAGGTATTGCACAATTGACAGAATGTTTGAAACCAAATTTCTACAAAGATCTCGAAACAAAAACAAACAAACTTGTTTCAGGCCTCTCCCAACTTGCAAAACAGAAACCAGAAACAAGAAACCTGAAACTCTTTTCCATCGGTTCTATTTTTTGGATTGCGTTTACTGAACAAGAAAAAATCCAAAGTGCTGAAGAAATAAACCCTGACAGCATGAAATTCTTCCGTGACCTATATCATCCTTTATTAGAAAAAGGTATTTACCTCGGTCCTTCCGGTTACGAAGTTGGTTTTGTAAGCGAAGCGCATACGGATGAGGATATTGATAGAACTGTTACAGTGTTTAGGGAATTACTGAAGTAGAATCCTTATTCAGTCTGCAGTGCCGGTTTTATTTTTGTTTTACAATTAAGTTACTGGGTATTTCAAATAATTTATCATCCAATTTTTCCGAGCTAAATGAGGATGAGTCAGCATTTTTGTTGCAGTTAAAGCCTTCCGTGTTATAATTCCTAATAGCTGGAAGGCTATTTGATATTTTGATAAAGTTGCCGAAATGTTCATGTTTAAAGTTAGCGAAGAATTTTCCGTCTACCTTATATTTTCCATGATAATAGTAGAAAATTTCCATTGTACTCTCAAGTCTAAAAACGCATTCTTTCTTTTTTTCAATTCTCGTTTTGGTTACTCCATTTATTGTCTCAGTTATTTTAGATTTTACATTCTCATGGTAAGTGTCAAAAATAACGTCATTGTTCATTCCAGCGTCCGTAACAAACAACGTGTCATTATTTCTATATTTTTCATAAATCTTATTACTTAAACTCTTATATAAAATCCATTCCTTATGCAACCCATTCCCAGTTATTAAAAAGTCACCGTTTTTGATGTAAAAAATTTCCTTGTTTCCAAGTCCAATTGTAAGGGAAGTGTCATATTCATGAGTCTGATTGTTTTGGTATGTCACCCAATAATATATTTTTCCTTCAAAATTCTGTCCGAAAATTAAATTTCCAATGAAAATGAAAAGTAAAAAGAAATATCTCTTCATGGTTCTCTAAATTTTACTGTTAACTATTTTATAACTACTATTCTATAAGTAAATATAATAAAAATTCATCTACAACAACCACCCCAACAAAATAGTCTGAAGAACAATAATACCTTCCGTTATGTAAATGAAATAATAGCAGTGGCGGTTGGGGTTGGAGAAATAAATAACAGCTATAGCTTTTTAAAATATTTTAAATCTTCTTTGTCAAGCAAAGATTGGGAGATTAGCTTTCCGCTCTTAATATCTGCATCACTTAGTTTTAACAGAAGGGTTTGTTTCTTAGTAAGTTTAACACTTCCTATTCGAATCGCTTTTGGGATAAGATATTTCAAGATAAAATTATGCTTGTTGTTTTGTCTTGCGTTTTAGTTTACGCACAGGTAATTTCTTGCGTTTAGCTTTTTGTGCTTTCATGATTTTCCGGAATTCGGTCAGTTCTTTTTCAGACCAAGGTTCGGATTTAATAATTAAGTCCACTTTTTTTGATTCTTTGATTAAGCCCATGATTTAAGTTTTAAAATATTGTGAAACTAATTTACCTGCTGCTTTTGTATCAATATACATTCTGCGTCCGCCCAAATGCGTTGCTCCAAGTGACTTTTGATAATGTTCAATTAAAATTGTTTTACTATCGAATGCCACAAATCCTTCATAACCCCTATCAAATGAAACTTTGCAAGCGTAGGCAACTAAATTTCCTGGAACTCCAAGATACAATTTATGCTTACCAAGATTAAATTTTGCGCTTTCAACTAAATGCATAAAAATATGATCTTCCTTATCTTCTATACTCACTAATCCTTGAATAATGGTTGGATTATTATCGGTAGTTAATTTAAATATTTGATTGGAACTATTTTTAAACTCCAATCTCCAATTGAACTGCCAATCCCTACCTTTAATTGCCTTAATGTCTTTTTCTGTTATTGCCGCAATTTCTGTGTCAAAAATTTCACCAGACAAAGTGTTTTCAATTGAATTTGTCAGCTTATCAATTACGAAGTTCAGATATTTTTTAGATGGTCTATGCACCTCTTAAAGGTACAAAATATTTCGCGTCTATCAAAATCCGTTTTACAACAAATACCCCAACAAAACAGTCTGCAAAACAATAATGCCTTCCGTTATGTAAATGAAATAATAACGGTGGCGGTTGGGATTTGAGAAATAAATAACAGCTATTGAAACCAGAAATACAATTCCCCTTACACCGACAAGGCTTTTGGTTTCTATGAAAAAAGCAAGGATGAAATAGATCAGCATTAATACAATTGCAATCATTTTACTTTTGTTTAATCCTAATATTACAGGGAGAGATTTTGTTCCTTCTTCCTTATCCTTTTCCATATCGCGAATGTCAAAAGGAATGCAAAGCGCTGCAATGAAACAGAATTGGGAAATAATGTACAGCCATTGATCTTTACCAAAGAAAAATAGTCCCATAAAATGGGATTCTTCAAATAGAAATGGAATCACAATGCAAACCAACACCCAAATAAGAGCGATATAAAATTGTTTCAGTCCGGGTAGTCTTCTCAAGTTTAAAGGAGGCAAAAAGTAAAAAATACTTAAGAGAGCGCATAAACAATACACAAAAATTCCTTCCTTATAATCAACAAAAATATTCCACAAAGATTCTGTTAAACCAATTCCAAACAAAACGGCAATGGTAAAGATCCATTTCTTGTTTCTTCTGTACCATAACAAACGCGGGTCTGTTGTTGGCAAGGTGCTTTGATAAATTCTCTGAAGATTATAAAGAAAAAAAGCCGCTGTAAAATTCAATATGGAAAAAGCAACGGAAGGATCAGAAGCGTGATTGAAAATAAATCCACCTTGAATAGTTGAACAAAAAACAGCAAGGGCTAAAAATAAATTGGAGTAACCTATAAAGTCGAAAAAGTTTTTTGCTATTTGCTTTACAGAACTCAAATTACATGCGTTGATGAACAACTTCAAACAAAACAATTCCGGTTGCTACTGATACATTTAAAGAAGCAATGTTGCCCGACATAGGAATTTTTACTTGCACATCGCTGCGTTTAATATATTCGCCGCTGATACCGTTCTCTTCACTTCCCATTATTATGGCAGTTGGTTTTTTAAAATCACAATCGTAAATGGCGGTCTCTGTTTTTTCGTGACAAGCAACAATTTGCAATCCGCTTTCTTTTAAATAATCGATGGTATGTTTTAAATTTTCTTCACGGCAAACGGGCAAACGATGCAATGCACCCGCACTGGTTTTAATAGCATCACCATTTATTTGTGCGGCGCCTCTACTTGGAATAATAATAAAATCAACACCGGCACAATCTGCGCTTCTTGCAATGGCTCCAAAATTTCTTACATCAGTAATACGATCCAATATTAAGATTAGTGGTACTTTTCCTTTTTCAAAAACACGCACTAATAATTCTTCGGCACTTGAATAAACAACTTCGGCAATATAAGCAACAACGCCCTGATGATTTTTATTATCCGTTAAACGTTTTAATTTTTCAGGAGGTACAAATTGAAAAGGAATATCTTTTCCAGCTAAAGCCTTGCGTAATTGATTGTATAGTTCGTTTGATAAACCCTTTTGCAATAAGATTTTGTCAATGGCTTTATCAGCTTCAATAGCTTCAATCACCGAACGCATTCCGAATATTAATGTATCGTTGTTTTCCATTCTTTTCGTCATTCCGCCTTTTGGCGGAATCTCAAAGAGTTTCTGACTTCGTCAGAATGACTCGTAGTGTTATATTAAATTAAACTGTTTTAAATGATGATTCGCGTGTTTATGTAACAAGTGCAACCAATCCTCATAGCTAAACTCACCAAAGAACGGATTTAATTTTTTTGCATCGGGATTCGCTTTATAAAAATCAAAAAGCGCTTTTACCTCCCCTTCTAATTCAGAAATAGCGTTTGAAATATTAGCATGACGAAAAGGAGATGGTTCTTCAGACATTAATGCGTTAGGTGTATTTTCCTTAAACGGTTTATCACTTAAAGCAAAATCACGGAAGCGTGATACCATTTCTTCCTTCGTATGTAAAGGGTGATTAATTCTGCCGTAAGCATTTCCAAACGCATCACTCATATGTTCAATCATCCCTTGCGGAGATAACTTTCCGAAATTGCCTTTCTCATCTCCTTTTAATTTTTTCAATAAAGGAATGTACTCCTGGTGTAAAAATTGTTCTTTAGCGTTCATCAAATTTTAATTCCTATAAATGTTACATCATCAACTTGCTCGTTATCACCTTTCCAATTTTCGAAAAATGATTGCATTTCCTTTTCCTGTTCATTTAAACTCAAACCTACAATAGACTCAATTTTTTTCTGAACGTTCTTTACTTTTAATTTTTTATTCGTTGGTCCGCCAAATTGATCCGGGTAACCGTCAGTAAAAGTATAAATTATATCGTCTTCTTTTAACTTTAATTTTGTAGTTGTAAATGGCGTTTTTTCATGCGGGCTTTTTCCGACTGGCATTTTATCACTTTTATGTTCAGTGATGGAATACTTACCTGCATTTTTATCGGCCACAAACAAACGGCTATTGGCTCCCGAAAAAATAAGTTCGTTAGTTTTATGATTAACAATACAAACCATACAATCCAATCCATCCTGCCGATGATCATTTTCTTTTTGGCTTAATGTTTGAATAATTTTACGGCGAAGGGTGTTGAGAATTTCACTGGGTTCCAGAATTTTTTCTTCATTAATTATTTCATTAAAAAATGAAATAGATATTAAGCTCATAAAAGCACCGGGCACACCATGTCCGGTACAATCTGCGGTAATGTATACGAATAAATCATTGTTTTTATCGTTCACTGCGGAAGCCCAATAAAAATCTCCGCTCACAACATCTTTAGGAGCGAAATACACAAAATGCTCTTTACACTTTTCCTTAAACACATTCTGAGAAGGTAATAAAGCGTTTTGAATATTTTTTGCGTAATTAATGCTGTCGTTTATTTCAACTTGTTTTTCCTGCAACTGATGATGCTGTTGCGTAATAAGTACATTTTTCTTTTGTTTTTCCTTATTACTCTTAAAAAAAGTATAAGCAAAGAAAGCCACCACCGATAAAAACAACACTAAGAGTCCGATAATAATTGTAGTACGCTTTGAAATTGCTTCTTGTTTATCGTGCTCAACTTTAACTTCAAATTCAGCCTGAACGCGTTTTAAACTATCTTGTTTTAGTTTTTGATCCGTTTCATAATCCAAAGTAAGATTTACTAATTCTTCTTTTTTCTTAATGCTATACATACTGTCATTAATTGCATAATAAACATTTTGGTACTCCATTGCTTTTTTATAATCTCCTTTATCTAAATAAACATCTTTCAAGACAATTGATGCTCTTTGTTTAAGAGTGAGATTCCCCATACTATCTGCTATTCCATAAGCTTTGGTTAAATACGAATTCGCTAAGGATGCATTTTGAAGTTTATAATATGTTTTTCCAATGTTTATGTAGGATTCAATTATACCACTATAATTAGCTTTTCCTTTTATACGCCATATTAAACCTTGTTGAAAGTATTTTAAAGCTTTGCTATAATCGTTCTTATTGAAATAAGCTGTGCCAATATTATTATACGACTGGCCAATCCACATTAAATTTGCAATCCGTTCACGTAATTCACGACTTTTTTCAAAATATAAAATGGCCGAATCAGGAGAGTTAATTTCTAAAAAACAGTTGCCAATAGTGTTATAAATATTTGCCTCGGCAATTCTACTTGGTTGTATTTTAGCAGCGCTCAATAACCAATTTATGTTTTCTCTGTATTCCTCCGTTTGGTCGAGAAACGAAAAAATTAATGCTTTTCTTAAACGCAGGTTTACGTAATTAGAATCATTTTTAAGTTCAGGTAAATATTTTATGGCTTCGTTAGTATTTATTAAAGCTTTTGCCAGATTCTCTCGTAGCATATACATTAAACCCAGACGGGAATAACCCATGCCTTTTAAACTATCGTTTTTTAGTTCTTCACTAATGTGGATAGCATTATAATAAGAAGCAATAGCATCTTTAATTTTATTTTCTGAACTAAATACAGCAGCCTCTGCTAATTTAAAATAGAATTTATCCGTTTCGGATTTGGATTCGTTT
>JAYTSW010000151.1:0-28710 GCA_043745425.1 Sphingobacteriaceae bacterium
ATTATCCACGAGGTACTTTCGTAATCCACTTTTTTAGTTTTGCGATTCATGATTTTGAATTTTCCTGCGTCAGGCACAAAAACTAAGTCTTTAGTGAAGTTGACTATTTTGTATTGGTTACTCATCGCCAACGAATACATACCATCATATTTCTCCTCGGCTAATGTTTTTAAATTAATAATATGGAGACTGGTGAAATCAGCATAATAAAACTCGCCGTTTAAAAATCCGCAGGCTGCCGCGTTTACATTTTTCTTAATGGTACGCGTAAATTTCTTTTTTGCAATATTGTAAATAGATAAATTAAAATTTGGATACGCTTTCCCAGAACTAACTACTATTTCTGTATCATTAAGAAAAAAAGTATTGTACACCATTGAAGAATCTTTTCCGCTGGGGTCTTTTATTTCGGCATACTTACTGAAATTATTTAGGTCCCAAATGTAGGCCGACACATTTCCTTTTGTGTAGAGCCAACGTTTATTCGGACTAATACCTGCGAAATAAATTGGATTGTCGAAGGCGGCGCGCTCAGAAATAATTTGCATCGTTTCCGGTTTGTAAACACGAAGCGCTTTGTATGAAGTATAACCATTGGTGACTAATCGCTTTCCTTCGGAGGAAAATTTAATATGTTGAAAGATGCCTGGTGTTTGTTTTGTGATTGTGCCTTTACTAATATCAATGAATTTAATTCCTTTAATAGTTGCAAATGCTACTTGAGAAGTGCCTGGATAAAAATCCACATCAAAAATATATTCTTCATTAAAGTTTTTTGTATCGGGTGTACTTAACGCTCTTGGTTTACGAAGATATTGATTTTGTGAACTCTGATAGTAGCCTGTATATTGTTTTGGCACCATTACCTCATAAACAATTTTATTAGTTTCAAGGTTGAGAATAAAAAAGTCATCAGCGGTTGAAACAAACAAAAGGGAGTCGCGGATTTTTAAACGCGTTACACTGGCAATGTCACTTAATATATTTACTGTTTCCGTTAGATTGCTTAGTGGGTGTTTAATCAATGAAGTAAGTGTGCCGGATGTAATTGCTAAAACAACTTCTTGTTTTTTCTTAAAGGCAACCGAGTGTAAGACATAATCTGTAACCGGTAAATTGCTCGAAGAAATTGCTTTTTTTTCGTTCACATCAAACAACACGCTAAACGAACCAATACTAATGTAAGCTTGATTGTCCTTGCCAGTAAAAAAACAACCACTTATAGGAAGACTGCCGTAATACTCACTATTGGGTAAGCCTTTAATTAATTCTGCCGTATTGGATTTGTAGAATAGTTCTAATTTTTGATCCTTGAAACTGTAAATCAATAATTCGTTATTGGCGCAAACCATTAGTAAATCGCCCGTAGAGTTTATAGATAAATTTTTTGCTAAGTAGGGAAGATCTACTTCATCAATAACTTCAGAAGTCTCTGTATTTAAAATTGTAAGCGCATTAGAACAAACAGCAAAATGTTTTTCTCCCGGTAAAAACTGCACAAAGTCCATATAAGAAAAACCAAAATCTTTGGGGATGATGATTTTAATATCCTGTAATTGAGAGAAGGAGAAAAAAGGAATTAGTGTGAGAAGAAAGAATAGACGTTTCATGATTTTCATGTGTAAAACAATCATAACACCGATTTCAATAACGCCTCAATCTTAATCAAATACTGAGACGATGACTTCAAAACAATTTGCTCGATGGTTTTCTTTCCTTTTTTATGAATTAGGAGACCCGTCATCATTTCGTGATTTTGTTGTTGCTCTGCCTTTGCAGCAATAGTTTCTTTGAATAAGGAATTTATTTTTTCAAAATCTTTTTGAGAAATACTTTTTGTTTTTGGATTACCACCGCTGTATGTTCCGCTTGAACTGTTTTCTTTTGTAACGGGCTCGTAATTTATTTGCGTTTCGCTAATGTGATAAGTGTTTGAATTACCATCAGAATAAATATAATTTACCTGCGCGTTTATTTTGATAGAGAAAGCCAGAAACAGAACAACAAGTAAATTTTTCATAGTTAGAAATTTAAATTATTTAATAAACTATCTTCTACCAAATTCGGTAATGTAACTTTTAAATTTGGTGTACGCGACATTTCACGTTTGATGGCGAATAAGGCCTCTTTATTTCGGGCCCAGCTTCTGCGCGCAATTCCATTGTTTACATCCCAGAACAACATTTGTTTTAGTCTACGGTCAGCATCACTGCTGCCGTCTAATACTAAACCAAAGCCGCCATTAATTACTTCGCCCCAACCAACGCCACCGCCATTATGCAAACTAATCCATGTAGCACCACGAAATGCATCGCCAACAAAATTTTGTACAGCCATATCGGCAGTAAATTTAGAGCCATCGTAAATGTTTGATGTTTCCCTATAAGGAGAATCGGTTCCGCTCACATCATGATGATCTCTTCCTAAAACAACGGGAGCAGTAATTTCTCCACTCGCAATTGCTTTATTAATAGCCTCTGCAATTTTAACACGCGCTTCGCTGTCGGCATATAAAATACGCGCTTGCGAACCAACGACTAAATTATTTTTCATGGCGTCACGAATCCAAATAATATTATCACTTAGCTGTTGTTTAATTTCTTCTGGAGCGGTTTTGTACATCTCTTCCAAAACAACCAATGCAATCTCATCCGTCTTGCGTAAATCATTTTCGATGGCACTTGTACATACCCAGCGGAAAGGACCAAAACCATAATCGAAACACATAGGACCTAAAATATCCTGTACATATGAATTATATTTAAAAGTATCTTTCGAATTAGGTTTAAACACATCGCCTCCTGCGCGCGAGACCTCTAACAAAAATGCATTTCCATAATCAAAAAAATACATTCCTTTTTCGTGCAATGAATTTACGGCGTTAATATGTCGCACTAAGGTTTTTTGAACTTCTGCTTTGAATAGAATGGGGTTTTCCACCATCATTTTATTGCTTTCTTCCAACGAAAAACCAGCAGGGTAATATCCGCCCGCCCAAGGATTGTGCAGCGATGTTTGATCTGAACCAATATCTACTTTAATATTTTCTTTTACTAAACGCTCCCACAAATCAACAACATTTCCTTGATAAGCTAAAGAAACAGCTTCCTTTGTTTCAACTGCATTTTTTATCCGTGGAATTAAATTATCTAAATTATCAAAAACTTCATTCACCCATTTTTGCGAATGACGAGTAGTCACCACTTTTGGATTTATTTCGGCAGTAACGGACACCAACCCTGCTATTCGCGCAGCTTTTGGTTGAGCACCACTCATGCCGCCTAATCCCGCAGTAATAAATAATTTTCCTTTTCTATCTTCTTCTGATTTTGAAATTTTTCTAGCAGCATTCATAACTGTAATAGTTGTACCATGTACAATCCCTTGCGGACCAATATACATAAACGAGCCAGCGGTCATTTGTCCGTATTGCGTTACTCCTAACGCATTATATTTTTCCCAATCATCAGGCTTGCTGTAATTCGGTATCATCATACCATTGGTAACAACAACTCGGGGCGCATCTTTGTGTGATGGAAATAATCCCATAGGATGACCGCTATACAAAACAAGAGTTTGTTCATCTGTCATCGTTGCCAAATATTGCATCGTTAACAAATATTGCGCCCAGTTTTGAAACACAGAACCATTTCCGCCATAAGTAATTAATTCATGCGGATGTTGCGCCACTGAATAATCCAAATTATTACTAAGCATGTGCATGATTGCGGCAGCTTGTTTGCTTTGGTGCGGATATTCGTTAATTGGACGAGCGTAAATTTTATAATCCGGACGGAAACGGTACATGTAAATTCGTCCGTATGTTTTTAATTCATCAGCAAACTCTTTTGCTAAAACAGAATGATGTTTTGAATCAAAATAACGTAAAGCGTTTCTGATGGCTAATTTTTTTTCATCAGTGCTTAGAATATCTTTACGCTTCGGCGCGTGGTTAATAGTTGTTTCGTAGGGTTTTGTATTTGGAAGTTCGGCAGGAATTCCTTGCGAGACTATTTTCTTAAAATCTTCTGTTGTCATAATCTACGAATGCGAATTTGTACGAATATACGAATCGCTTAGTGTTATTTATCTTCTTTTTTGTCGTTTTTTCCTTCAACTTTCCCGGTGTTTTTGTTGTAGCCATAAGGACAATGTTTACATCCGCTTTTACAACAATGCCCCCTTTTTAGGTGATATTTCTCAGTAAAAACAATATAACCCTCGGGGCTTAGGTAATAGTCTTCGGGTTCTAATTCCTTATTAAACATCTAGGTACAAATATATTCTTTAGGAGACAAATCCCATCAAATTTAATGACCTTTGTTTGGCGGGAATTATAAATTAAACCTACATTTGTTAAACTAAATTTAGCTTAATGAAAAAGCTGTTTTCTTTCATTTTTACCATTGTGTTTTCTTGCTCATACGCTCAGGATACTACAGATACGGAGTCCAGAGTACCCTTTGATGGTTTTGATATAACCTGGATTAACGGACAAAACAGACAGCGGAATTTTCCTCTAGTTCTAAATGATAAAAAAAGCGGAGACCCCATTTTAACGGGCGTTGCAGTAGTTGACACCTATTATAGTTATAATATGGCGAATCCTATTGATAACACACAAACGATCTCTTCCACAGTTGGACGTCATAATGAGTTCACTTTAAATTTGGCAACAGTTGGCCTTGAATCTAATTACAAAAACATTATTGGACGCGTTTGGGTGCAGTACGGACAAATGGGTTCAATAGTTCAAGACCAGGACGCGTCGACTAACAGAGGGAGAAACACAAACATTTCAAATTTAAAATTTATACGTGAAGCAGCTGCAGGGTATCATTTTAATAAATGGTATGGTATTAATATTGAAATGGGAATTTTTATGAGTTATATTGGTTTAGAAAGTTACATGACTCAAGAAAACTGGTGTTATCAGCGCAGTTTGCCCTGTGATTTTACACCTTTTTATTTTTCGGGAGCGAGAATACAAGCATTTCCCACAAAAAAATATAAAACGGAATTATGGTTATTAAACGGATGGCAATCGTATAACGGTTTTTCCAAAGGTCCAGGTATCGGTTGGTCAAATTATATAAGACCAAATGAAAACTTGCAGCTCGTGGCTAATTTCTATTACGGTCACGACAGTCAATACATGGACACGCTAGGAAGTAATTCAAAGCGATATCGTTTTCATCATGACAACAGTGTTGTGGCAAGATATTATCATAATAAAGAATCAAAAGGAATATCACAAGCCGCTTTAAGTTTTAATAGTCATTATGGATTTCAAGGTAACAATCAAAAAAATGACACATTAAAAAGTAATCAAAATTTTTTTACAGGCGTTTCTGTTGCAAATAGAATATGGTTTAATAAAAACAAATTAGGATTTACTTTGCGTGGTGATTATTTAAATAATCAATCGGTTATTAATGGCGTTAATACATCGCCGTACTTAGCGTTCACTCCTGCTGCCGCTGGAACAGTTCCGAACGATTACGATATTGCTATGGCGCAAAATAAAAAACTAGAAATATTTCAATTCACTACAACATTTGATATTATGCCGAATGATCATGTAACATTCAGGCTTGAATATGTTCATCGTGAATCAAGCATTCCTTATTTTGCGGGACATGGCGGAACGACTTCGCCATCGGGATATATTAATGGTCCGCAAACACAAATCCCATGGAAGGCAGATTTAAAAAAGCATGAAGATAGAATTACCGTTGCAGTTAATTTCAGATTATAAATGGACAAAACTCCTATAGGTATTTTTGATTCTGGTTACGGCGGACTAACTATTTTAAAAGAAATTATTGAGGAATTACCTGATTATGATTTTTTATATTTAGGAGACAATGCAAGGGCGCCGTACGGCTCAAGAAGTTTTGAAGAGGTGTATGAATTAACTCTCGAGTGCGTTAAGCAATTGTTCGAAAAAAATTGTCATTTAGTTGTATTGGCATGTAACACCGCCTCTGCAAAAGCACTGCGCAACATTCAACAAAAAGATTTGCCAATTATTGCGCCTGACAGACGAGTGCTCGGCGTTATTCGTCCTACAACCGAATTAGCAGGAAGTTATACCAAAACAAAACATATTGGGGTGCTTGGAACAACAGGAACAGTTTTATCGCAATCGTATCCGATTGAAGTTGCCAAATTTCATCCTGAAGTAAAGGTTTATCAGGAAGCTTGTCCGCTTTGGGTGCCTTTGGTTGAATCAGGAAAACAAAATTCGGAAGAAGCCGACAGAGAAGTTAAAAAACATATTGATAATTTAATGAGCCGCTCGCCAAAAATTGATACAATAATTTTAGGCTGCACACACTATCCTTTACTAATAAATAACATCAAAAAATTTGTTCCCGAAAACGTTAAACTAATTACACAGGGAGAAATCGTTGCAAAAGGTTTAGCAGATTATTTAAAACGTCATCCAGAAATGGACGCGAAGTGTAGTAAGAATGAATCGATAGAATTTTTTACAACTGGAGACACAACTAACTTCGATGTTCATGCGGGTAAATTTTTTGGACAAGAAATAAAATCAAAACACCTTAAATTATAAGAAGGCATTTTTAATGTCGTTCTCAATTCGTTTCGGGCGTAACGACTTTGAGTCCAGTAGACACCAAACGGTTTTTACTTTCACGTAAATTGTATCTGAATTTTTATCACAGATGTTTACAAAGCGCTCTGACTTTGCGCCGTAGTGTTCGCCAATCCATGTTTTTGCAATGAGATTAGTATTAATAAGTGCGGCACTTAAATAATCGACTTCGTGACGCACGACAACCCATAAGTAATCTTTATTCATTTGTTCTGTTACAATAGAATTCCAATGAGCAATTGCCGCTTCCTGAACCCAGCGCAAATAAACTATATTATTAACATGACCCATTACATCAATGTCTTCTTGCACAATGGAAATGGAATGTTCGAAAATCTTTTCCATTATTTAAACCAGCCACTATACATTAAATAATTATTGGCGATGCGGTTGATCTCACCATTAATTAATTCTTCAGAAATATCTTTTATTTTTTTTGCAGGCACTCCGGCAAAAATGCAACCGCTCGGCACAACAGTTCCTTCGGTTACAACAGCGCCTGCAGCAATAATAGTGTTACTTCCAATTTCACAATTGTCCATCACAATGGCGCCCATGCCGATTAATACATTATCATGCACCTTGCATCCGTGCACAATCGCGTTGTGTCCAATCGAAACATTATTTCCTAAATACACTTTTGTCTTTTCATACGTGCAATGTAAAACGGCACCGTCTTGTATGTTTACTTTATTACCAATGCGAATACTATTTACGTCGCCGCGAACAACGGCATTAAACCAAATACTGCAATCATCACCAACAATAACATCACCAACAATTGTTGCGTTCGGCGCTATAAAACAATTTTTTCCGAACTCAGGGGAAACACCTTTAACTGGAAGAATAACTGGCATATGAATTTGTTTAAAGTTTGAAATTAACACTTTTTTACAAATCCTACCCAACGTTTTCTGATTAGTCTGCGTATAGTTGGATAAGAACAACAAAACCCCTATGAGAACACGACTACTTTTTAAATCATATACATATGAAAACCAAAAAAAGTGTAGTGTTATGTGCAATAATAATTGTGCAAACGGTTAAAGGACAAAACAACAATCTTAAAATTTATTTGGAAGGCGGTTTAGCCAACGGTACACAAAGCTCAAGTTTTGTAAGCGGCGTTTATGGTGGACTTGGTGTTTTTCTAAATCAACATAGCAGTATTGATATTAAAGCCAAAGAGGTGTACAATTTCTCTACAATGGCAATTGTTGGTCCGATTACATTTAACTACCGCTATAACTTTAACAATGGTTTTTTTGTTGGAGGAGGTTTTGCTCATCATCACGAGGTTGCTCATATAACTTATATGGAACACCCTGCTGAATCAGCTATGGGAAGTGCAATGGGGATTTTTCATCGGAGTGGCGCAGATATAGAAGTGGGATATAACTTCAAACCATTCTATAAAAAAGGATTTTTCAGCTGGATTTATCCCGCAGCAAGTATAACCTGCACACAAATGTTTATGGATCACGGACAAAATCCATTAATTACAGCTAATCTTGGTTTAAGAATCGGACTAAAGAAGTTTAGTGGGACAAACTAAGAGTTAACGCCGTAGATTACCAGATGAACACGGGTTTTTTCTTAGAATCTGCGCTATCTGTAGCTGAAATTTAATTCCTACCAAATTAGTAGTATATTTGCTCCCATAAACTTAAACTATGCTACAAAAGAAAACAAAATATGCCATAAAAGCCTTGCTGGCACTAGCAAAACACTATGGTGAACATCGCCCTTTAAAAATTTCGGAGATTTCAGAAAGCGAAAAAATACCAAGAAAATTCCTAGAAGCCATCATGGTTGACTTAAAAAAAATTGGCTACGTCGACAGCAAGATGGGCGCACGTGGCGGATACACTTTAATAAAACATCCGGAGGAAGTTATGCTTAGTAATATTATCCGTTCTACCGGCGGACCAATAGCGTTATTACCTTGCGTGAGTTTAAATTTTTATGAACCCTGTAATGAATGCGTAAGCGAAGAGGTTTGTGGATTACGCGATGTTGTGCTCGAAGTACGCGAAGCGAGCATAAAAATTCTCTCCAAAACCAGTTTAAGCGATATTTTAAGAAGAGAAAATAAACTTTTAAAGAAACATAGTTTACAGTAAAATCAATAGTTATAGACAACAAATTCCTACTATAATAGTAGGATAATTAAAAATATTTCATTTTTTTCTTGGTGAATAGAAAATAACTGCATTACTTTGCATCATTAAAATGAAAAACAAAACAAATATAATTCCTTCAACAATGCACATGATGATGTGCTGCTGCAAGTATAATTTGCGGAAAGGGAATTCTATAAGTATGTAAACAACTAACGACTATAGTATCAAGACCCTTCCGCTAACACGAGAAGGGTTTTTTATTTCACACTAACAATTAGAAACAATAAAAAAAATAAAAATATGTCAATCAGATTAGGGGATACAGCACCAGACTTTGTAGCAGAGTCAAGCGAAGGAAAAATTAATTTTTATGAATACCTAGGAAACAGTTGGGGAATATTGTTTTCGCACCCTGCAGATTTTACGCCGGTTTGTACTACAGAATTAGGAACAGTTGCAAAATTGAAACCTGAATTTGAAAAGCGTAATGTAAAAGTTATTGCTTTGAGTGTAGACCCTGTTGAATCGCATCTGCTTTGGATAAAAGACATTAATGAAACACAAAATACAACTGTTAACTATCCTATTATAGCTGATCCGATTTTTGAAGTTTCTAAATTATACGATTTCGTTCATCCAAACGCTTCCGATAAATTTACTGTACGTTCGGTAGTGATTATTAGTCCTGATAAAAAAGTTAAGTTGATTATTACTTATCCTGCATCAACAGGTCGAAATTTTAATGAATTGTTACGTGTTATTGATTCTTTGCAGCTTACCGCTAATTACAGTGTGGCAACACCCGCTAATTGGAAGCATGGTGAAGATGTGGTTGTAATACCGTCAATAAAAACGGAAGACATCCCCGCTAAATTTCCAAAAGGATTTAAAGAAATTAAACCGTATTTGCGAATAACACCACAGCCAAATATTTAATTAAAAAGAAATGCAAAGCTTTAGAACTGAAATAGAAAGCAACAGTAAAAAAACACTGGTGGAGAAAGACATCATTGATTTGGAGAAAAAAATTCACCAATTCCGTGAAGGAAAAATTCATGAAGAAAAATTTCGCAGCCTGCGTTTAGCGCGTGGTGTTTACGGGCAACGTCAGCAAGGTGTTCAGATGATACGTATTAAATTGCCGTTTGGAAAGGTTTCGGCAAAACAATTGTTGCGTATCGCTGACATCAGCGACGAGTATTCAAATGGTAATTTACATTTAACTACTCGTCAGGATATTCAAATTCATCATGTGAGTTTAGACAGAACGCCGGAGTTGTGGGCAAAATTAGAACAGGATGACATTACTTTACGCGAAGCTTGCGGGAACACGGTTCGTAACGTAACCGCATCTGCGGAAGCAGGAATTGACGCAAACGAACTGTTTGATGTTTCTCCTTATGCTTACGCCGTGTTCAGTTATTTTTTAAGAAAACCATTCGGACAAGAATTAGGACGAAAAATTAAAATTGCGTTTTCGAATAATGATAAAGATACTGCCGTGACTTATATTCATGATTTCGGATTTATTCCTAAAATCGAGAATGAACGGCGTGGCTTTAAAGTTTTAATTGGTGGCGGATTAGGTGCCCAACCTTTTTTAGCGCAAACAGCTTTTGAATTTTTGCATGAAGATAAATTGATTCCATTTATTGAAGCAAGCATTCGTGTATTTGATCGTTATGGCGAAAGAGCAAGCAGACACAAAGCGCGCATTAAATATTTAATAAATAAAATTGGAGTAAGCGAATTTTTAAAATTAATTGAAGAAGAAGAAAAAGCAGTTCTGGTTAAGGCGTATAAAATTGAAACTACAGAAAACGAAAGCGAGACGCAGTTCAAAACGCAATTGCCAATTGAAAGACCAGACATTAATGAAAAAGATTTTTCAATTTGGTCAAAAACAAATGTGTTTGAACAAAAACAAAAAGGATTGTTCGGCGTTTACATTAAAATTCAATTGGGAAATATTTCTAGCGCTAAAGCAAGAGAGTTGGCGCGCATTGCAAAATTATTTTCCAACAACTCTGACATTCGTATTACTATCAATCAAGGTTTTTTATTGCGTGATGTAAGTGCAGAAGAATTGCCTTTTTTGTTTAATGAATTAACAAAATCGGAAATAGCAACTCCCGGTTTTGATTCAGTAGGCGATATCACAGCTTGTCCTGGAACCGACACTTGTAATTTGGCAATTTCTAATAGCACAAACATTTCTGTTGAGTTGGAAAAAGTAATTTATGCGGAGTATCCGGAACTAATTTACAATCACGATATCAAAATAAAAATAAGCGGTTGTATGAATGCTTGTGGTCAGCATAGTTTGGCACAGATTGGATTTCATGGAAGTTCTTTTAAAGTTGGAACAAATGTAATCCCTGCATTACAGGTTTTATTGGGAGGAGGAACTTTAGGAAACGGTGCAGGAAGAATTTCTGACAAAGTAATTAAAGTGGCAAGTAAACGAGGGCCAGATGTTTTAAGAACACTGTTTGATGATTTTGAAAAAAATGCTGTTGAAGGAGAATATTTTAATTCTTATTACGATAAACAAGGAAAGGATTATTTCTATCAATTATTAAAATCATTAGCAGATAACTCAACTTTAAAAGAAAATGATTTTCTGGATTGGGGTTCTGAAGAAAAATTTCAAACTGCCATTGGTGTGGGCGAGTGTGCTGGCGTTGTAATAGATTTAGTACAAACATTATTTTTTGAGGCTGAAGAAAAATTAGAACTCAGTGAAGAAGCATTTGGCAACGAACAATGGAGCGATAGTATTTATTATATCTACGCCGCTTTTATTAATGCCGCAAAAGGGTTGTTGTTAGATAAAGAAGTTCATGTTAATACCCACCACGGCGTTATTGGTGATTTTGATAAACACTTTATAGAAACTCGTGAAATTAAATTAGAAAGAAGTTTTAAGGATTTGATCTTGCAAATAAATCAAAATGAACCAACAAAAAAATTCGCAGAGGTTTATTATTTAGAAGCGAAGGAGTTTTTAAGTAAAGTAAGATCGTTCCGTGAAAAGAACGTAACCGTATAATGAAAAAAGGATATCAAATAAAATATTGTTGTTGCTGTTGTATGATAATGCTTTAGCTGCATTTGGTGTTTCGGTAAATGCAGCTAAAAATAAATCCGGAACATCAATTAATAACAGTTAAAAAATAAAAACAATGAGCAAAGAAATAATATACCCAAAATTAACAGTAGTAGGCGCCGGTCCCGGCGATGTAGAATTAATAACAGTAAAAGCAATTAATGCTTTAAGCGAAGCGGATGTAATTTTATACGACGCATTAGTAAATAAAGAGCTTTTAAAATACGCGCCAATTGATGCGTTAAAAATTTACGTTGGAAAACGCAAGAATAAACACGAGTATACGCAAGAACAAATCAACAATCTAATTGTGGATTTTGCTTTTACTCATGGAAGAGTAGTTCGTTTAAAAGGAGGAGATCCATTTGTCTTCGGGCGAGGAAGTGAAGAAATTCAACACGCTGAAACTTTCAATATCGAAACGGCAGTTGTTCCCGGCATTTCAAGTTCAATTGGTGTTCCGGGCGCTAGTGGAATTCCTGTAACACACCGCGGTATCAGCGAAAGTTTTTGGGTGATTACAGCAACCACTAAAGATGGAAAATTATCGAATGATATTTATGAAGCTTCAAAAACAAACGCAACAGTTGTTGTTTTAATGGGCTTAGGAAAGTTAAAAGAGATTACTGACATTTTTAAGAAGGAAGGAAAATCTGAAACTTTAATTGCAATTATTCAAAATGGAACTTTAGCAACTGAAAATGTTGCGTTAGGAACGATAAATACAATTGTTGATGAAGTGGCGGAACAAAACATAAAATCTCCCGCAATAATTGTAATTGGAGAAGTGGTTAAGTTTCATAAATACTATTCTGTACTTAGTGAAAATTGGAATTATTCTTTAAACTAAAAACACTTAAAGAATAGTTATGAAAACAAAATTAGTGTTTGTATTGGCGATTCTTGGGTTAAAAGGTTTATCCCAGGAATCTGCCAAACAAATTAAAAAAGTGAACCAGTTATGGGGAGGGTATTATAGCAATATCATCCTCAGCGAAAAGTGGGCAATAAATTCAGATCTTCAATACAGAACCAAAGATTGGTATGAACATCCTTCTCAGGCTTTAGGAAGAACGGGATTGAATTATAAGATCAATGATAAATTTAGCGTCACTGTTGGCGTTGCTCATTTCCGTTTTTATGTAAATGATGTTGTAACAAGAGGAGAGTGGAGACCGTGGCAGGAAATCGCTATTAATGATTCTTACAGGAAGCTGAAAATTATACATCGTTTCAGAGTAGAAGAACGATTCAATCAGAAAACTGAGAAGAATAGCCCCGTAAATTCTTATGGCTTCAATTGGAGATTCAGATATAAACTCGATCTCCAATATCAACTTCTGAGTATTAAAGAAAAGAGAAAATTTTCTTTAACCTTGGGGAATGAAATATTAATCAATGCGGGAAGTGAAATAACGTATAACTATTTTGATCAGAATCGCTCTTCTGTCGGATTACTAATAGAACTAAACAAGAATTTCTCCCTGCAACCCCAGTTCATTTACATCTGGCAACAGGAAGCAAACGGTAAAACATTAGATAAAATAAGTGTAATTCGATTAAACCTCATTCATAAAATAAAACTATGAGCACAGTAACTGAAAATAAGTTATTCCCCGTTTTTTTAAAACTTGAAAACTTTAGGGTTTTAATTATTGGTGGCGGAAAAGTTGGACTTGAAAAAGTCTCGGCTATTTTAAATAATAGTCCGCGTACAAATATAACATTGGTGGCAACACACGTAAGCGATGAGATAAAATCGTTAGGACAAACCAATACTAATTTAAAAATTCATCAACGCTCATTTGTTGATTCAGATTTAGAAAACGTTGATTTTGTTATTTCTGCTGTCAATAATAAAGAGGTTAGTCTACACATAAAAAAACTAGCTCAACAAAAAGGTTTGCTAACGAATGTAGCAGATACGCCAGAGCAATGTGATTTTTATTTGGGATCAATAGTTCAAAAAGGAAATGTAAAAATTGCTATCTCTACCAATGGGAAATCGCCAACGCTTGCAAAGCGCTTGCGCGAGACATTGGAGGAATCTCTTCCTAATGAAATCAACGAAGCGGTTGAAAATCTTGTTGGCATAAGAAAATATTTGGAAGGCGACTTTACAGAGAAAGTAAAACAGCTTAACGAGATTACAGCAGTATTAACGAAGGAAGGGTTAAAACAAAAACCAAAAATTAGTAAACAAAGGGTTTGGATCTATAGTTTAACCACCCCACTTTTAATTTTAGTTGGGTATTTGTTGTGTGCGTATTTACCACCGGAAATTTTAGGAGGCTACGTAAGTACATTAACTCAAAGTTTGGATTCAAGTATTTTACTTTTCATTTTAGCAGGATTTACAGCTCAAATGATCGATGGTGCTTTAGGAATGGCTTATGGTGTAACAGCAACAACTTTCTTATTATCATTAGGTGTTCCACCCGCAGCCTCCAGCGCAAGCGTTCATGCGTCAGAAGTTTTTACAAGTGGTGTTTCAGGATTAATGCATTTGAAATTCGGAAATGTGAATACGAAATTATTCCGTAGTCTTTTATTGCCGGGAGTTCTTGGCGCAATTTTAGGAGCTTATATTTTATCTTCATTTGAAGAATACAACAGCATTATTAAACCATTAGTTTCTATTTATACTATTATTCTTGGATTGATTATAATTTTCAAAGCATTGAAAAAAGACAAGGTGCGTGAAAAGATCAAACGTATTTTTCCATTAGCAATGGTTGGTGGATTTTTAGATTCTATTGGAGGCGGCGGTTGGGGTCCAATTGTTTCTTCTACCTTAATCGCAGGTGGAAGAAATGCACGGTATACAATCGGTTCTGTGAATTTAACAGAGTTCTTTGT
This sequence comes from Sphingobacteriaceae bacterium, assembly GCA_043745425.1. Taxonomy (GTDB): domain Bacteria; phylum Bacteroidota; class Bacteroidia; order B-17B0; family Aurantibacillaceae; genus JAHEYG01. The sequence continues at coordinate 14,714 of JAYTSW010000151.1, forward strand.
TTCATTAGCGAGTTCCCTCACGTTCTTTACACTTATTGGATTAACACACTGGTATATTATTATAGGATTAATTATTGGAGGAGTTATTGCGGCGCCGATTGCAGCATATCTCACTAATAAAATCCCAACTAAAACAATTATGATCTTAGTTGGCATAGTAGTAATTATAGCAAGTTTAAAACGTTTATTTTTCTAATTATGATCACAACAGATATTGCCATTATTGGCGCAGGACCGGTTGCTTTGTTCACCATTTTTGAAGCTGGACTTTTAAAAATGCGCTGTCATTTAATTGATTATTTACCTCAAGTTGGCGGACAGCTTTCAGAAATTTATCCAAAGAAACCAATTTATGATATTCCGGGATATCCAACAATTTTGGCACAAGAGTTAATTGATAATTTAGTAAAGCAAGCAGAACCTTTTAAGCCAACTTATACTTTAGGTGAGAGAATTGAAAGTTTAAATAAAGTTGGTGAACGAGATTTTATTCTCACAACAAACATGGGAACAAAAATAAGCGCGCAGGTTGTTGTTATTGCAGGAGGATTAGGCTGTTTTGAACCGCGCAAACCTGAAGTAAAAAATTTAGAACAATTTGAAAACGGAAAAGGTGTTTCCTATATGGTATTGGATCCGGAAACATATCGCGATAAAAAAATTATTATTGCAGGAGGCGGAGATAGCGCTTTAGACTGGACAGTATTTTTAGCAAACATTGCGAAGGAAGTTACTTTAGTTCACAGAAGCGAAGCGTTCCGTGGTTCACCCGATAGCGTAAATAAAGTGTTGAAACTAGCAAGGGAAGACAAAATAAAATTATTGTTAAATAGTAATCTTACCAATGTAAATGGCGATATTGTTTTAAAAAGTGTTGGCGTAATTAATACTAAAACTAATGACGAACAAATTATAGAGGCGGATAATTTAATTCCTTTATTCGGTTTGAGTCCGAAGCTGGGACCAATTGAAAATTGGGGACTCAACATTGACAAAAGCGCAATAGAAGTAAATACTGAAGATTACAGTACTAATATTTCAGGCGTTTATGCGATTGGAGACATCAATACCTATAAAAACAAATTAAAACTAATTTTGTGCGGATTCCATGAGGCGGCGATTATGAGTCATAGTGCTTATAAATATATTAATCCGGGGGTAAAATATACTATGAAATATACAACCGTTAACGGGGTAAATTCATTTTAATAAATTATCTTTAACACGAAAATCATTCCCCCTTTGAAAGAGGTGCCCGAAGGACGGGGGATGTAATATGAAATTATGAAAATTACAATTAAAAGAACAGATGATGACTTTGCCATGGAGGCAAAAAATGAGGATGGCAACGTTATAACAATGGACGGCCCTCCAAATTTAGGCGGACATAATTCGGGATTTAGGCCAACACAATTATTATTGGCAGCGGTTGGGGGCTGTAGTGCGATTGATGTAGTAATGATATTGAAAAAACAAAAACAAAGAATTGATTCTTTTGAAATTGAAGTTGACGGCGAAAAAGAAAAAGTTGAAGAATATTCTTTGTTTAAAGATATTACCATTCACTTTAAACTAAAAGGAGAAATTGAATTGGAAAAAGCAGAAAGAGCCGTGCAATTGTCGATTGAAAAATATTGTTCGGTTTCTAAAACATTAGAGCCAACAGCGAAAATTACTTATAAAGTTAGTGTAAACTAATATGAAAGATAAAAAATTTGAAACACAAGCCATACGCGCTCAATTAGAACGTACAGATTATAACGAGCATTCTGCTCCTTTATTTTTGACTTCCAGTTTTGTTTTTGACTCGGCGGAAGATATGCGCGCTGCTTTCAATGATGAGAGTGATGCGTTTATTTATTCGCGCTATACTAATCCAAACAATAACGAATTTGTAAATAAAGTTTGTTTGTTAGAAGAAGCAGAAGCGGGAGTCGCTTTGGCTTCTGGAATGGCGGCAATCTATACAACTTTCATGGCGTTATTAAAGTCGGGAGATCATATTGTTTCTTGTTCTTCGGTGTTTGGCGCAACGCATGCTATTTTTACAAAGCATTTTCCAAAACTAAATATTTCGCATTCTTATTTTAATATTAAGAATCCGAATGATATCGAGAAATTAATAAAACCTGAAACGAAATTTATTTATTTAGAAACACCAACGAATCCCGCAATTGAATTAATTGATTTGGAATTTGTTTCTGCTATTGCAAAAAAACACAAAGTCTTGTTAATTGTAGATAATTGTTTTGCCACACCGTATTTACAACAGCCGATAAAGTACGGCGCAGATTTAGTAATTCATTCAGCAACCAAATACATGGACGGACAAGGTCGTGTATTAGGCGGAGTAGTTGTAGGAAAAAAAGAATTGATAAACGAAATTTATTTATTCGGAAGATTAACTGGACCGTCGATGAGTCCGTTTAACGCATGGGTGTTGAGTAAAAGTTTAGAGACTCTTGCCTTAAGAATGGATCGTCATTGCGAAAACGCTTTACATATTGCTGGGGCTTTGGATAATAATTCAGCTCTTGAAAATGTTTCTTACCCGTTTTTAAAATCACATCCACATCATACTATTGCAAAAAAACAAATGAAAGCTGGTGGCGGAATCATTACGATTACAGTTAAAGGCGGTTATGACGCGGCAAAGAAATTTATGGACAAATTGCAAATGATAAAAATTTCTCCAAACCTTGGTGATTCAAGAACGATTGCAACTCATCCAGCTTCATCAACACATTGTAAGTTGAGCGAAGAAGAAAGATTATCAGTAGGAATTAGTCAGGGATTAATTCGTATATCAATAGGATTAGAAAACAAAGAAGACATTTTAAACGACATTCAACAAGCACTAAACTAAAACTGCTCCCGATAGCTATCGGGATTAGAGCCTTTGCGTGAAACAAATTAACGACATATTAAAATTAGTGGAAGGTAAATCTGCCGAAGAAATTCTCGTTGCCTTATCTGAATTATCTTCTGAGAAAATTGTTTTTTCAACAAGCCTTAGTTATGAAGACCAAGTGATTACGCACATGATTTTTTCTAAACAATTAAACATTGAAATTTTCACCTTAGACACAGGCAGATTGTTTTCTGAAACGTATTCTGTTTTCAATAGCACAAGAGACAGATATAAAAAAGAAATTAAAACCTATTATCCAAAAACAGAAGCGGTGGAAAATTTAGTTTCTTCTAAAGGACCGAATAGTTTTTACGAATCTATTGAGAATAGAAAAGAATGTTGTCATATTCGCAAAGTAGAACCATTGAATCGCGCTTTATCTGGAAAAACCATTTGGGTTACTGGAATTCGTTCAGAACAATCTTCTAATCGTAATGATATGAAAAATGTTGAATGGGACGAAGCAAATCAATTAGTAAAAGTCCATCCATTATTGAATTGGACATTTGAAGAAGTAAAAGAATATATTAAGAAACACAATATTCCTTATAATTCTTTACACGATAAAGGCTTTTTAAGTATCGGCTGTCAGCCTTGCACAAGAGCAATAAAATCGGGAGAAGATTTTCGAGCCGGACGTTGGTGGTGGGAAGACAATACCAAAAAGGAGTGCGGACTTCATATAACTAATTAATAACAACTTTGCGCCTTGGCGTCTTTTCGAGAAACAAACAATGAACAAATACTATTTAGATTATTTAGAACAATTAGAATCTGAAGCCATTCACATAATGCGTGAAGTGGCCGGACAATTTGAAAAACCCGCACTATTATTTAGTGGCGGAAAAGATTCTATAACATTGGTTAGATTAGCCGAGAAAGCATTTCGTCCGGGTAAATTTCCTTTTCCATTAGTTCATATTGATACAGGACATAATTTTAAAGAAGCTTTGGATTATCGTGACAACATGGTAAAGCAAATGGGAGAGAAATTAATTGTTCGTTACGTTGAAGACACTATCAAAGAAAAAAAACTAGCGGAGCCAAAAGGAAAATTTGCAAGTCGAAATGCTTTGCAAACTTACACGCTATTAGATACGATAGAAGAATTTGGTTTTGATGCTTGTATTGGTGGTGCAAGAAGAGACGAAGAAAAAGCAAGAGCGAAGGAAAGAATTTTTTCGGTACGAGATGAATTCGGACAATGGGATCCAAAATTACAACGTCCTGAGTTATGGAATATTTACAATGGAAAAATTCACAAAGGCGAAAACGTAAGATGTTTTCCAATTAGTAATTGGACTGAATTGGATGTTTGGAATTATATTAAAAAAGAAAAAATAGAATTGCCGAGTATTTATTTTTCTCACGAACGTGAATGTGTGCTTACTTCGCAAAATCAATTGATAGCTGTTTCTGATTTTATTCAGATTGATCCGACAGATAAAATTGTAAAAAAGAAAGTGCGTTACAGAACAGTCGGCGACATGACCTGTACCGCAGCTGTTGAGAGTGATGCAACAACCATTGATGATATCGTAAAAGAGATTGCAATTTCAAGATTAAGTGAAAGAGGTGAAACAAGAATTGACGACCAGGTTTCGGAAGCAGCCATGGAAGACAGAAAAAAAGGAGGATATTTTTAACCAACCGGTCATTCCGAACTTGCTTCGGAATCTGTTCAACGGATAGATGCTGAAATAAATTCAGCATGACTTTGTAAAGATTGAATATGGATATACTAAGATTTATAACAGCAGGAAGTGTTGACGATGGAAAAAGCACGTTGATAGGAAGATTATTATACGATAGCAAATCTATTTTGGCAGATCAATTAGCGGCAATAGAAAAACAAAGTAAGAACAAAGAAAACGGAGAAATTGATTTAGCAATTCTCACAGATGGTTTACGTGCAGAAAGAGAACAGGGAATTACAATTGACGTTGCATACAAATACTTCTCGACCCAAAAACGCAAATTTATAATTGCAGATGCGCCAGGTCATATTCAGTATACACGCAACATGGTTACCGGTGCAAGTAATTCTGATTTGGTCGTGATTTTAATTGATGCGCGTAAAGGCGTAATCGAACAAACAAAACGTCATTCTATTATTGCATCTTTATTAGCTTTACCACATGTTGTTGTCGCCATTAATAAAATGGACCTCGTAAATTACGATGAGAGTATTTACAATAAAATAGTTGAAGATTATAAAAGTATTCAACAACAATTAGGAATTAAAAACCCTGTGTTCATTCCGATAAGCGCTTTAAGCGGAGAAAATATTGTGGACCTTTCGCAGAACATGAAATGGTATAAGGGAGAAACTTTACTACATCTTCTTGAAAATGTAAAACTAGATAGCGACATTAATTTAACCGATGCGCGTTTTCCGGTGCAATATGTTATTCGTCCGCAAACCGACGAATTACACGATTACCGTGGCTACGCCGGAAAATTAACGAGTGGCATTTTAAAAACAGGCGATAAAATATTGGTTTTACCTGCTGGCCATAAAAGCACGATTAAACTAATTGAGAAAGATGGTAAGCCTGTTGAAGAAGCGTTCGCTCCTCAAAGTGTTATTGTGCATTTAGCAGATGAAATTGATATTAGCAGAGGTGATGTAATTGTGAAAGAAGGAAACGAACCAAGTGTTACACAGGACATAGAAGTGATTTTATGTTGGATGGATTCAAAAGCAATGGAAGCGGGTTCAAAATATTTAATTCAGCATAATAATAAACAAATTCGTTGTTCCGTAAAAGGTATAGAATATAAACTCGACGTGAATACACTTGAAAAACAAACTAATATTTCTTCAGCGCAATTAAATGATGTTTGCAAAGTCACATTAAAAACAGCGCGACCAATTGCCGTTGATTCATATAGTAAACTCCGCACTAATGGCGGCGCTATTCTTATTGATGAAACAAGCTACGTGACTGTAGGGGCTTGTATTATACAGTAATTTTAGAAGAGAATTATTTCCTCCCCTTTTTTAAGGGGAGGTGTCACGAAGTACCAGAGGGGTTAAATGAACCCCCTCCCTTATACGAGGCTCTCCCACTTAAAGAGAGGTTAGAACATCTTTCACAAAAATTCTTATATTTACTTACAAATAAAAAAATCTAATGAAAAAAGCATTTGTAATTTTTTCTGTAATCAGTATTTTAGGAATTGCCGCTTTAGGTTATTTCTTTCATAAAGCATTGTGGGCTTACGCCATCATTCTTCCAATTGTATTGGTTGGTATTGGTGATTTAATGCAAACAAAACAGACACTAAAACATAATTTTCCTGTTATAGGACGCATGCGTTGGTGGGCAGAATGGATGCGGCCAAAAATTTATCAATACTTTATCGAATCAGATACAGATGGCGCGCCTTTCAACAGATTAAGCCGCAATGTAGTTTACCAACGTTCAAAAAAAGTAAATGATACAACTCCTTTCGGAACGCAGTTAAATGTTTACGAATCAGGTTACGAGTGGTTGAATCACTCTATTAATCCATTACATCATGATAAAGTTAGTCACGACCCGCGCGTTTTGGTTGGAGGTCCTGATTGTTTGAAACCATATTCAGCAAGTATTTTAAATATTTCAGCAATGAGTTACGGTTCTTTAAGTAAAAATGCAATTATGGCATTAAATGGCGGCGCTAAATTAGATGGCTTTGCTCACAATACAGGAGAGGGCGGATTAAGTCCTTATCATTTATCGCCTGGCGGAGATGTCATCTGGCAAATCGGTACAGGATATTTTGGTTGTAGAAATAATGATGGCACATTTAATTACGAAGCATTTGGTGAGCGCTCACAATTACCGAATGTAAAAATGATAGAAATAAAATTATCGCAAGGCGCAAAACCTGGACATGGTGGAATTTTACCAGCTGCAAAAGTAACAGATGAAATTGCAAAAATTCGTTTAGTTGAAAAAGGGAAAGATGTTTTATCACCACCATATCACACGGCATTTGATAACCCAATGGGATTATTAAACTTTGTAAAAAAACTGCGCGACTTAAGCGGCGGAAAACCAGTTGGATTTAAATTATGTATCGGGCAAAAAAATCAATTTATTGCTATTTGTAAAGCGATGGTGAAATCTGGAATCACGCCTGATTTTATTACAGTTGATGGTGGTGAAGGAGGAACTGGCGCTGCACCATTAGAATTTAGTAATTCAGTTGGTATGCCATTAAGAGATGGATTAGCATTTGTATATGATGCCTTACATGGTTTCGGTTTAAAAAAACATATTAAAATAATTGCATCTGGAAAAGTTCATACTGGATTTGATTTAGTAAAAAACATTGCATTGGGTGCCGACATGTGTAATTGCGCACGCGCAATGATGTTAGCGGTTGGTTGTATTCAGGCATTAGAATGTAATACTAATACTTGTCCGACCGGAGTTGCTACACAGAATCCAAGTTTATATAAAGGATTAAATGTAGATGATAAAAAAGTACGCGTTGCCAATTATCATCACGAAACAATAAAGGCTGCAGTTGAATTAATGGCAGCTGCTGGAATTGATCATCCTGATAGATTACACCGCTCGCATATTTATCGTAGAGTAAGTGCCAATCAAATTCAAACTTACGCCGAGATGTATCCTTATTTGTTAAAAGGATCTTTATTAGAAGCGCCATACCCTCAAGGTTGGGAGTTAAACGTGATGCATAGTCATGAAGAAACTTTTGATTCTGCGATTAAGTACGCTTAGAACATATTGTTAATTGGCCATTTTTAACTTTTTCGCTTTCTGAGAAAGCCATACTTTGGTATGATTCAATTATTAAATAGGCTCAGACTTTTAACATTATACTAACAACAGTAGAAAAAACAATGCAAATTCTTAATTTTGCACAAAAAGAGCCCTATGTATCAAGAACTTAGTGAGCAAGAAATTTTACGACGAGAGAAGCTAACCGAAATTAGAAGTTTAGGCATTGATCCATATCCTGCAGCAGAATTTCCTGTTAATTGCAATGCAGCGGATATAAAAGAAAATTATGAACGCGATAAATTAAATTACAAAGATATTTCTTTCGCAGGCCGAATCATGAGTGTGCGCGATATGGGTAAAGCCGCATTTGCTGTATTACAAGATTCATCGGGTCGCATGCAAATTTATATTAAGCGCGATGAAATTTGTCCGGGCGAAGACAAAACATTATACGATTCGCTTTGGAAAAAATTATTAGATATTGGTGATATCATTGGCGTAAACGGTTATGTGTTCACTACTAAAACGGGAGAGATTTCTATTCACGTTTCTTCGTTCAAATTATTATGCAAAGCATTAAAGCCGTTGCCAATTGTAAAAACGGATGCAGAAGGAAATTCATTTGACGAGGTAACGGATCCTGAATTTCGTTACCGTCAGCGTTACGTGGATTTAATTATTAATCCAAAAGTTAAAAAAACATTTGAGCAAAGAACAAAAATAATAAATACCATTCGTCAGTATTTAAATGATGCCGGCGCATTAGAAGTTGATACTCCTGTTTTACAAAGTATTCCAGGTGGCGCAACAGCACGCCCGTTTATGACGCATCACAATGCATTGGATATTCCATTGTATTTACGAATTGCCAATGAACTTTATTTAAAACGTTTAATTGTTGGTGGTTTTGATTGGGTGTATGAATTCAGTCGTAACTTCCGTAACGAAGGTATGGATCGCACACACAATCCTGAATTTACAATTCTTGAATTTTATGTGGCTTACCGCGATTACTTTTGGATGATGAACACAACAGAAAAATTATTGGAAAAAATCGCAACGGATTTACATGGCACTACGGATGTCACTGTTGGTGATAAAACTATAAGTTTCGCTGCGCCATTTAAACGTATTACTATTTTAGACGCGATAAAAGAATTTACTGGAATTGATGCCGGACCTATGGACGAAACTCAATTACGTTCAGAATGTAAAAAACTGCATTTGGAAATTGACGACACTATGGGTAAAGCGAAACTCATTGACACTATTTTTGGTGAGAAGTGTGAAGGTAAATTTATTCAACCTACATTTATTACAGATTACCCTGTAGAGATGAGTCCGCTTACAAAAAAGCACAGAACAACTCCGGGATTAGTAGAGCGTTTTGAATTAATGATTAATGGTAAAGAAATTGCAAACGCTTATTCAGAACTTAATGATCCAATTGATCAACGCGAGCGTTTTGAAGAGCAAGTAAAATTAATGGAGCGTGGTGATGATGAAGCGATGTTTATTGATGAAGATTTTTTACGCTCATTAGAGTACGGTATGCCTCCCACATCTGGAATTGGAATTGGAATTGACAGGTTGTGTATGCTAATGACGAATCAACCTTCTATACAAGACGTGTTGTTGTTCCCAACTATGCGCCCTGAGAAAAAAGAAGTAGCTAACGAAACAGAATAATTTTTTTGAAAGCAGTAACTAAAATAATTTTAATTGTAATCACAACGCTTGTTTTCTGGGCCTGTAATGAACCTGAAGAAAAAAAGATTGTGGTGAAGCCACGCGTTTTTCCGGACTACAATATTGCATTAGATGAAATTATAAAAACAAAAGCTGGTGTTATCCGTGGTATTAATTTAAATAGTAAATCAGATAGCATTAAAAAAGCAGAATCCGGAACACCGGTTGAGGCTGAAAAAGATCATTTGTTCTTCGAATATAAATTAGACAGTTTAACGAACTATTCCATAGACTATGCATTAATAAATGACAGCCTTGAAGAAATTAGTTTGCAGATTAATTGTCAGGACCCAGAAGTTGGCTCAAAAATTTACGCTGATCTAAAAGATTATTACGAGAAAAAATTGCCAAACCCAATGGAAGATCAGGGACAAGTAGTTTACAATTGTTTCGAAGGACAGCGTAAGCCATTTGTAATTTCTTTATCTGACAACAGCACGCCTGTTAAAGGGATTATTAATCTTTTAATTTATAAGGATAAATAAATTAATTTATCTGTTTCCATTTTACTGCGAACCAACTAAGATTCCCAAACAGAATCACCAAAATTATTCCGATTAACCAGAATGCACCTTTTGCGGAGCCCGTTTGTGCCGACCTCACTATTACTACAGCAACAATAGTAATAAAAAATAAAATGCAGGCACGGAATGAACGCATTAATTTAGCGCCAAGTTTATATTGTTTTTCCTTGTCGTTTTTTTTTGAAGGATAATTATAAGACTCAGGAAACATAGCTAATATTCCTGTAAGTATATAAAGGAAAGCAGAAACGGCAACTGTAATCCATAATTCATATTTTGAACCATAACGATTAGGCGCACCGCTAAAATCAAAATGACAAGGAATTGTATCTGGAAGATTTGGAATGGCGAAACTAACTATCAAAACAGTTGCTATAAGCGATGCAAGGGAGACCGCTTCAAAAATTTTATCAGAAGTGTCTAATTTTATTTTCATAAAAATTATTTGTGAAACACCTGAACAAATCCCTTGAGTAATCTAGGCTTGGTAGGTTTAACCCGCATCTCGTTTACGGTACATGTGTAAAAATAAGTTCCTTCGCTACACAACATTTTTGTTTGAATAACTTTCCCGTCCCAATTAAAATAAGGGTCTTCTGTATGATAAACCAAAAGCCCCCAGCGATTAAAAATATTTAAGTCGATGCTTTTAATTTGTTTTACCCGAATTGCTTTAAAGAAATCATTAATGCCGTCTCCATTAATAGTAATGACGTTTGGTAAATCAAACTCTGGACAATTATCCACACAAATCGCCTCTGGCATTATGCTTTGATTTCGCGACGAGTCTAAAGCAGTTACAGCATAACATCCCGCAATCGAAGTTAATCCATCAAAAATAAAAGTAGTGTCGGAAAGAATAGAAACCGAATCAATCAACACCAAAGGATCGTCAACCGTTGGTTTGTAGTAAATAAAATATTTTATTACATCGTCCGAACAAACATGATTGGGATTATTCCATTTCAATTCCACAAAACCAGTTTCACAATTTGAACTTATTGCTAAAGTTGGAGAACACGGTAAGGTTAAATCTACCGCAGTAGCACAAACTTCTTCTGAATTATTTAGCAGGGGTTTAAAAATTGTTGGATCGCCGTATTGCCCTTTAGTTAATACCTTATAACAATAGGTGGCGCGGTTTACTACATTAACTGAATCGGTATAATTTAAGTTGGTTGTACTATCGTGTAAAGTATAGCTAACCTGACTAGGATTTTTTCTGTAAATAAAATATTTATAATTGTTCCAAGGCACATACTGCACCCAACTTAATTTCATTTTGCGATCTGCAGGAGTTACAGTTAAGAAAACAGAACTCGCCGTTTGTGCTGAGCCGACGAAAACATTATTTGAATAAAAATCTAATTTATAAACCCAAATAGAACTGGCTGTATTTATATTTGAGTGTGTAAATGTTGTATCACTTAATTGATTTAAGGCGGCGAAGTAAGGTTTATTAACGGAATATACCTGGGTAAATGTGCCGTTCAATCCTTGTTTAGCGGACACGCGAAATTCATAAGGGCCGGTTAATATGGTTGTATCTAAATTCGAAACGTTAACTATTGGTTTCACCCAGCGCACAAAAATTTGTCCGGTTGAAGTACTAGTTGCCAATACATCAACATTAATTACAAAGGGCACATCGCGTTTTAATTGAACACACACCTGATTGCTGGCGTAACTTAAAGAGCCATCCGCGTAAACCGCAACCACTACATAGCTATAATTAACGCCGTGCGCTAAACCAATTCCGCCATTTGTATCTGTAAAAGTGGTGTCGTTAATACTAGTGGTTTGACCAATAAAACTGAAGCCCGAGGACGGCGGCACTCCTGTTTCGCAAGGACTGTGTATCCACGGATTACAATCTGACTTGCGGTATACTTTATAATAAACCACTTTATTACCCAAGCCAACATTATTACAAGCGCTCTTAAACCAAATTAATTTTACAGAAGTTCCTAATGGCGTTGCGGAGAGATTAAGTGGAGGAGGACCAACAACCGTTATGTTGTAGGTTTTAAAATCAACCAGTTTAACCGGCGAACCATTGTCTTCGGCCTTAACGGTTACCTGATATGGGGCAGTACGAACATGTGCACAAGCTGTTTGCCAACTAAAATTTGCTGTTACAGTACCAAACGCAACTGATGTTGGACAAGAAGCTACGGGTGGCGTTACTGCAAACGGACCTCCTGTAGCGGTTAATGTTATTTGCTGAACATTTGCATCTGTTGCCATAAACGTTTTTGTAACCAGAGTTCCTGCAACAACACAGGTATCTTGCATCGCTGTAATTTGTGGTGGAACATTAGTACAATTACTTACTATGATTTGCATGTCGCGCATAACAAAGCCAACCAATTGCCGATTACCATCAATATCTTTTCGCCACTCCTTAATATAAAATGCAACATTGTATTCGCCGTTTTGTTGGGGCGCGCACCAGGTCAGAGTTCCTGTCTTATCAATAAAAAAAGACCCGCTACCGCCAGGATAAGGATAAAAATAACCTGGAATGGTGACCCCAATCTGATTTGCCGAGTTTTCACCCTTACACATCACCAATTCGTATGATAAACTATCTCCGTCGCTGTCAATTGCTCCCGGATTATGATAAAAACACTGTTGCAGACAAGCCTCATCAATTGGGTCGCGCGTTAAAACAGGCGAATTATTTGGCCCCATAAAAGCATTAATACTTAATAGAGTTTCAAGATAAAAAGGTTGATTTACCGAGTTAGGAACGTTTATCACACCGTTATTTCGATTGCGGTCGAACATGTAAATTTTGTACAGTCCGGGTCCACTATAGTTGTGAACGCAGGAATAAACATTTTTCTTTACTCTTGGGGCGGTTTTAATAACAACACCTAAACATGAAACACTGCATTCAGATGAAGACGGAGCTAAAAATCCGTTTTGCCTGTATGCCTGGCAACTATCACCATCGCCAAAATAAATAGTTAGTTTACAACGGTCGGCAATGCTCGGCCCGTCATCAGTATATGTAACAAGTGTAATAGAATATGTATAAAGCGTATTTGGAACGTGAACATAGGTAATTTCACCCGCGCGGTTGTGGGTGGCTTTCAGGAAAGTTCCTAAAAACATTAGCAATAAAAAAATATAAATTTTCTTAATCAATTTTTATCAATGGTTTAAAAACGCAGTTTTTATCTTCACTTTCAATTTTTAAAATATAATAACCGTTTTCAATACTATTAAAATCTAACTGCACCTCGGCCTTGTCTTTAACAAAAGTAGGCAACATATTGTTAAGTGCACGTCCATTAACATCCATTAACGTAACAGCATAATAACCAGAAACCATAGTACTAAGTTCTAGATTAAAAATTCCTGAACCGGGATTTGGAAAAACAGAAACAGAATAATTATTTTTTTGCTTTTCGTTAATCCCAATTGTTAATTGATTTGCTATTGGAGCCGAAGCATAACTTTCAGAACAATCATTATACACTGCATAAACAACATAACTACAGGTTGAATTGTTTGGTAACGAGATTACTGAATAATCAACAGCAGTTGTATCGTTTTCTGTTGGAGTTGAACCAATGAACGTAAAACCGGACGAAGCGGGAACCCCTCTTTCGCAGGAAGAATGTACCCATGAAGAACTGCCGACTTTTCTGTAAATGGAATAGCCCGATATTTTATTTCCAGTGGTAGGATGACACACGGGTTTATTCCAACTTAATTGCATTATGTTTAATCCTGGTGTTACCGATAAATTTTGTGGAGCAGGAGCAATAACAGTAACATTCACTATCATAAAATTACTCAACCCCGGAATGCCATTATCTGTAGCTTTTAATGTAAGAGGAAATGATTGTTTTCTAATGTTAGAACACGAAGCCGACCAACTAAAATTTCCAGTTGCGTTTATAGAACTTGCGGAAGTGAAATTTGCAAAAGGAGACACACAGTTAAAAGGGGCGCCATAAGCAGAAATTGTTATAGAATTATTATCAAGATCAGAGGTGTTAATATTCATATTCAATAAATTTCCTGCCGCAACACAAGTATCTTTAAACATTGAAAACG
>JAYTSW010000152.1:0-2134 GCA_043745425.1 Sphingobacteriaceae bacterium
CAAAAATATTCACTAAAATGGCTTTTACATTCTTATCGCGTAAAATAATACGGAAGGCTTTTTCAACCCTTTCTGCACTGGCAGTACCACCCACATCCAAGAAATTAGCAGGCTCTCCACCCGATAATTTAATAATGTCCATTGTAGCCATAGCTAATCCGGCACCATTTACCATACAGCCTACATTGCCATCTAATTTCACGTAATTTAATTCAGCTTCGCGAGCTTCAACTTCTGTAGGATCTTCTTCCGTTTTATCGCGTAAAGCTTCGTAATTGGGGTGACGGAACAAACCGTTATCATCAAAACTTACTTTAGCATCTACAGCGATAATTTTATCGTCGGATGTTTTTAAAACAGGATTAATTTCGAATAGAGAGGCATCAATACTCACGTAAGCTGTGTATAAAGAGCCTATGAATTTCACCATTTCTTTAAAGGCATTACCACTTAAACCTAAGTTAAATGCAATTTTTCGTGCCTGAAATCCTTGTAAGCCAACACGAGGATCAATTTCTTCCTTCCAAATTTTATCTGGGGTGTGTTCTGCTACTTCTTCAATATTCATACCACCTTCGGTACTATAAATAATAGTGTTTCTGCCTTTTGCACGGTCTAATAAAACACTCACGTAAAACTCTTTTGTTGGGTTTGCACCAGGGTAATAAACATCCTGTGCAACAAGCACTTTATTTACTTTTTTTCCTTCTGCTTTTGTTTGTGGAGTTATTAATTGCATACCAATAATAGCAGTTGCTTTTTCCTTCACTTCATCAAGGTTTTTGGCCAGTTTTACACCGCCACCTTTACCACGTCCACCTGCATGAATTTGAGCTTTTATTACCACCCAATCACTATTAAATTTAGCTTTAAGTTCTTTGGCTGCGGCTACTGCTTGTTCAGGTGTATCTGCTACAATACCTTCTTGTATTGCAACTCCAAAACCTTTCAAAATTTCTTTTCCCTGATATTCGTGTATATTCATAAGGTGCGTTTAATGTTAAAGGGGTAAAAATAGGATTTTTATGAATAAACCAAGCATTTTTAAGGGGTTTTTTGCGCTAAAAAAATTAATTTTATTCACACCTGATTTAGTCGGCCATACCGTAAAACGAAGTGCTGACTTTTAATTTAGTTTTTTCGAGCACTGGTTTGTTAACTGTAAACCTAATTTTAGTGCCATCTACATACAAACTAATATGACTTCCTATCTTTTCTAAAAGCGTATTTTCAGTGATAAATAAAACAGGTTTGTCAACACACGTTTTTTTAATGCGATTAAATTGTGATTGGCCCGCCTCAGTAAAAAATAAAATTTTGTAATTATTGGTAGGGATATACGTTTCGACAGTAATAGATTGCTTGTTTATAGTTTTACCATAAACTTGTGCCACTAATGCTTGTTTTATTGGCGATTCGCCAACAATACCAATATTAAATGTTTCCGCTTTTGGGTCGGCCGGCCAAAAAATATAGGATAAGAAATTATAAAGGAAAATTGCTTTTTTATCGTACTCCTCCTTCCCTGAAATTAAACTTGGTCTTGCTTTTACTTTAAAACCTCGGTCGCCGCTTTTATTGTAGGCTAAGTTATTTTTATCGCGTTCGATTCGGTACAAGCTATCCAACGAATAAATTAATTTGGTTAGGCTGTCGTTTTCAACAGCTAATTTATTCAATACTTCTTCCAATACATTTTTTTCGGCCGTTTTTTCGGCCTGCATACTCCTATATTTCTTTTTAGAAACACAGGAGCCAAGCATTAAAATGGCGGTGAATGTTATTAAAATGTATTGCTTCATTTCTTGCCCGTAAATGTACTTAATAATTTACTTTTTGTCACTAATGTTAATTTTGTTTAAAAAGAACTTGAATTGTAAGGGGCGTCTACTTTAGTCGTCTTATATTTAAACTCGGGATTATGAAAAATCTATTCATCACATTTGCATCATTAGCAATGTTAAGTTGTTCAAGTCAAACTAACACAAAAACGCCAGTAAGCTCAACCCCAAAAACTATGGATACCAATTATAACAAAACCGAAGAAGAGTGGAAAAAAACACTTACTGAAGAACAATATTATGTATTGCGCCAAAAAGGAACTGAAAGACCTCATACCGGTCAATACGATCTG
>JAYTSW010000153.1:0-28687 GCA_043745425.1 Sphingobacteriaceae bacterium
AACAAGTAGGTGTTTTTGAGTTTGAAGAATTAGGCTATCATCATTATTGGTGCCCTGCACAAAAAAAAGGATATAGCGGAGTTGCTATTTTTTCGAAACAAAAACCCGATAATGTTGAGTACGGCTGTGGCATTGCTGAATACGATTTTGAAGGCCGTGTGATTAGGGCCGATTATGGTGATACTTCCGTTATTAGCGTTTACCATCCGAGTGGGAGCAGTGGTGATGAGCGTCAGGCTTTTAAGATGAAATGGCTCTCCGATTTTCAAAAATATATTAAAGATTTAGAGAAAAAACGTCCTAAACTTATCGTCTCTGGCGATTATAATATTTGTCACAAAGCAATCGATATTCATAACCCAAAATCGAATGCAAACACTTCAGGATTTTTACCCGAAGAGCGCGAATGGATGGAGCAATTTATTCAATCCGGATTCATTGATACGTTCAGGCATTTCAATAAAGAACCTCATCAATACAGTTGGTGGAGCTACAGGGCTGGGTCACGAGGGAAAAATTTAGGTTGGCGTATTGATTATAATATGGTTACCAAAAACCTTGAAAACCAACTGAAACGCTCTGTAATTCTGCCTGAAGCAATGCATTCCGACCACTGCCCTGTACTTATGGAAATTGACTTTTAGAGGGGTCGTCCCCTTAGGAGGGTGAATTAATAAATTATTACTAAAAAAATTAGTTATTTTTACTTAAAAGGTTAATTTTGTGGGGTATAACAAGTTTATTTTAGATCTGATATGAATAAATATTTTGGCGCAATAATAATTCCGGTTTTTGCTTTAGGGCTATTGAGCTCTTGCGGTGGTAGTGATGATAAAGACCATAACGGATCAGAAGCAAAAGGTGGTATTTATTTAGGTGGCGTAGTCCGCTTAAATGAGGTGGAAAACATTAAAAGTCTTTTCCCTATTTCTATTAACGACCAAGTGAGTTTTCACTTAGGCGCTCAGGTATATGAAGGCTTATTAAAATTTAATCAATCCGATTTAAGTTTGATTCCCGCATTAGCAACCCGTTGGGAAGTAAATGGAGATCAAACAGAATACACATTCCACTTACGTTCTGGTGTTGTTTTTCATGACGACCCTTGTTTTCCTGATGGAAAAGGAAGAGCTGTTAATGCAAATGATTTTAAATATTGTTTAGATAAACTTTGTGTTTCTGACGCAGTAAATAATTTATTTGATTACACGTTTAAAGACCGTGTAGTTGGCGCTAACGAATCTTTCGACGCATCAAAATCTGGTAAAAAAATAGGTTGTTCAGGTGTTAAGGTTTTAAACGATTCTACCCTATCAATAAAATTAATTCACCCAGACCCAAGTTTCATGAATATTTTAGCAATGCCTTGCGGATATGTTTATCCTCAAGAAGCATTTGCAAAATACGGTGCAGATATGCGCACTAAAAGTTGTGGAACTGGTCCGTTCGCTATTGAAACAGTAAAAGAAGGTGAAGTTATTATCATGAAGAAAAACCCTAATTACTGGGGTGTTGATGTGCATGGTAACAAGTTACCTTATATAGATGGAATCAAGTGGACATTTATCCGCGAAAAACAATCTGAAGTATTAGAGTTTAAACGTGGTAACTTGGATATGATTTACCGTATTCCTGTTGCTATGTTCCATGAATTAATGGGGGATCTTGAGCATGCTAAAGAACGTAAATCTGAATTCAACATTTTAAACTCAGTAGCATTAAACACCAATTATTACGGATTCAATTGCCAAAGCCCTGCCTTCTCTAAAAAAGAAGTTCGTCAGGCTTTTAACTACGCTATCGACCGTCAAAAAATTGCTGACTTTACACTTCAAGGCGAAGTTAACCCTGCTTATTATGGTTTAGTTCCGTTTAACGAAGCATTTGAAAAAGCAGGTTACAACTACAAAGCAGTTGGCGGTTATAGCTATGATCCTGAAAAAGCAAAAGCACTAATGAAGCAAGCAGGTTATCCTGATGGAAAAGGATTCCCTAAAATCGTTCTTGAAATTAACGGTGGCGGTGGCGACAGAAATGTTTTAGCAGCTGAAGTAATTCAAAAGATGTTAAAAGAAAATATCAATGTTGATTTTGAAATTAACATTGTGCCTTTCGCTGAACATATTGAAAACGTACAAACTGCAAAAATTGATTTCTTCCGTTATGGCTGGACAGCTGACTATCCGGATCCTGAAACTTTCCTTGCAAATTTCTACGGAAAAAATGTTCCGGCAACTTTACAGGAAAAATCATTTACCAATTTCTCACGTTACATCAATCCTCATTTCGATTCATTATATATGGCTGCACGCTTTATAATGGATGGTCAGAAACGTTTTGAAATGCTTTCACAAGCTGAAAAAATAATGGTAGAAGACGCTCCTATTATGCCAATCTATTATGATGAGAATTTCCGCTTAGAGCATTTAAACGTTCGTAATTTGCCTGAGAATTCTATGAATTATATGGACTTAACAACTACTTATCTTATCCCTGCGGAAAAGATGAAAAAGAAATAACCCTTCTACAAGCTCAGGGTGACAAAACCATTTTTTAAAACCCCTTCCATTTTGGTTGGGGTTTTTTATTTTTATATCCTTAACTTTATAAATAAATGTTGGCTCAGGAACACATAATAATTGTAGCAGGAGGAAGCGGAAAGCGCATCAAGGGAAATATCCCCAAACAGTTTATTGATGTTAACGGAAAACCTCTTATTGTTTATACCATCGAAAAATTCCTGACTTACAATCCTGAAATTAATATGGGCGTTGTGGTACATAAAGATTATTTGCAACACATGAATGATTTACTGAAAAAGCATTTTCCAAATAAAAACATTACTACTACTATAGGAGGCGATACAAGATTTTATTCTGTAAAAAAAGGATTAGAACTGATTGAAAATTCGAATGCTGTGGTTGGCATACACGATGCTGCAAGGCCAATAGTAAGTATTGATACTATCAAACGTTGTTACGAAGCTGCCGCACAAAAAGGAAATGCTATTCCTGTTGTTGATGTAAACGATAGTTTGCGTGTTATTGAAAACAACAGTAATAAAGCCGTTAACCGCGCCAATTATAAAATAATACAAACGCCGCAATGTTTTCATGCCGACATAATAAAAAAAGCATTTGAACAGGATTACAGTAATTTATTTACTGATGATGCAAGCGTGCTTGAAAAAATGGGTGAGAAAATTTTCTTAGTTGAAGGAAATGTTGAAAATATAAAAATTACGCACGATACCGATTTAGTTTTAGCGCAACACCTTTTAAAATGAGTACCGAAGACATTGCCGATAGCTTAGAGCTAACTGCCAAACTCATGGAGTTGCATGAAGAAAATCCATTTAAAGTAAAAGCAGTTGCTAACGGCGCTTACAAATTATCGAAAACCAGAATAGAACTAGCAGGAAAAACTCAAGCCGAAATTGAACAAATTGAAGGCATTGGAAAAGGCATAGCCGCAAAAATTTCGGAGTTGCTTGAAAAAGGAACCACTGCGGAGTTAGAAGAACTAAAAAACAAAACACCACAAGGAGTTATTGAAATAATGAATGTGAAAGGTCTCGGACCAAAAAAAGTTCGTCAGCTTTGGCAAGAGTTACATGTTGAAAGTGTTGGTGAATTATTATACGCTTGCAACGAAAATCGTTTAGTAGATTTAAAAGGCTTCGGAACCAAAACACAAGAAAGTGTAAAACAAAGCATTGAATTTGCGATAAATAATTCCGGAAAGTTGCATTATTCAAATGCCGAAAAAATTGCAAACAATCTTCTTAGCTCATTAAAAAAAGTAAAAGGTATTTTTGAAGAAGTTTCTTTTACCGGTGAATTAAGAAGAAGAAACGACATCATTACCAAGATTGAATTATTATGCTCAGTAAATGATTTAGACAGAGCAAAAACAGGATTGGCAAATGCAGGATATACTGAAGATGCTGATATTGAAAATACGTTTGTCTCTCATAACGCTGCTTGTCCGGTTTACATTTATTTATGTGAAACCGAAAATTTTTACAAAGAACTTTTTTTAACCACAGGCTCCGGAAATTTTATTGCCGATTTTTTAGAAGTGGATATGGATGCGCCTGAATCGGAAGAGGCGATTTTTGAATCCTTGAATCTTCAGTATATAGAACCAGAATTAAGAGAATCGGCTGACATTATTAGTTTAGCAGAAAAAAATAAAATTCCGAAATTAATAGAGTATAAAGATTTAAAAGGAAGTTTACATAATCACAGCACGTATAGCGATGGCATGCATTCATTGGAAGAAATGGCAGTGCATTGCAAAAATTTAGGCTTCGACTATTTAGGCATCTGTGATCATTCCCAATCTGCTTTTTACGCTCAGGGTTTAAAACCCGAAACTGTTTTAGTACAACAAAAAGAAATTGAAAAATTAAATATCCAATTAGCGCCCTTCAAAATTTTTAAAGGCATTGAAAGTGATATTTTAAATGATGGAAGTTTAGATTATACAGAAGATATTTTAAAGACATTTGATTTTGTTGTGGCATCTGTTCACTCTAATTTAAAAATGAATGAAGAAAAAGCGAACGAGCGTTTAATAAAAGCAATTGAAAATCCTTACACCACTATTTTAGGTCACCCAACAGGAAGATTATTGTTAGCGCGTCCAGGCTATCCCATTAATCACAAAAAAATAATTGATGCTTGTGCTGCCAATGGTGTTATTATTGAATTAAACGCCCATCCCTATCGCTTGGATATTGATTGGAGTTGGATTCCGTATTGTTTAGAGAAGGGTGTAAGGATTTCAATTAACCCTGATGCTCACCAAAAAGAGGGTTATACCGACATGCAATATGGTGTTTATTCGGCCCGCAAGGGGATGCTGGATAAAGCGAACTGCTTCAATACAATGGATTTAAAACAAATAGAAGATTTTTTTGTTGCCAGAAAGAAGAGTCGTGGAATTTGACAATATGCGAATTCGGCAATTTGACAATTATTTCATATATTTATTATAAATGTTCTTACACAAAATTCATTGCCAAATTGACTCATTGCCAAATTAATTAATTATGCCTCTCATTAATTCCATAGCGTCCTGGCTCATGAAAAAGCGAATGCATCAGATTGAGCTATTCGAAAAATATCCGCATGATGTACAAAATGAATGGCTATACAAACTTTTAGTTGATGCAAAAGATACTGAGTTCGGAAAACGTCATCACTTTGGTTCTATAAATAATTACGAGCAATTTAAACGCAATATTCCTTTACAGGATTACGAATCTTTAAAACCATTTATAGAGCGTACTCGTCGCGGTGAACAAAATTTATTGTGGCCCGGCGAAATAAAATGGTTTGCAAAAAGCAGCGGCACCACGGATAAAAGTAAATTTATTCCTGTAAGTGTTGAATCATTAGATGGCTGTCATTATAATGCTGGGCGCGATATGGTGACTTTGCATTGTATAAATAATCCTGAGACTTTATTATTTACAGGAAAAAATTTAGCGCTTGGTGGAAGTTATAAAACAGATGTATTCGGCAATCATAATTCTTTTCATGGTGATGTAAGTGCTATCATCATTCAAAATTTACCGTTGTGGGCTGAATTTTTCAGAGCACCTGATGTCAATATTGCTTTAATGGATGAATGGGAAAGCAAACTTCAGAAAATGGCGGTGAGCATGATGAATGAAAATGTAACAAGCCTTGCAGGAGTTCCAAGTTGGATGTTAGTGTTACTGAAAAAAGTTTTGCAATTAAAAAATGCAAAAACGATTCATGAAGTCTGGCCGAACTTGGAAGTGTATTTTCATGGCGGCGTTAGTTTTATGCCTTACAGAGAACAATTTAAACAACTGTTTGATAATGATAAAATAAATTATATTCAGTTGTATAGCGCCTCTGAAGGTTTTTTTGGCCTTCAGGATTTACAAGGACGCGATGATATGTTATTGATGTTGGATTACGGTATATTTTATGAATTTATTCCTATTGAAGATGTCGGTTTGGAAGTGCCGCGCGTTTATAATTTATCAGAGGTAAAAACAGGCGTAAATTACGCAATGGTCATTACAACAAATGCCGGATTGTGGCGTTATCAAATTGGTGATACGATACAATTTACAGATATGAACCCTTATCGAATTATTGTTTCAGGTCGCACCAAACATTATATAAATGCATTCGGAGAAGAGGTAATGGTACACAATACAGATCAGGCTTTATTTAAGGCGTGTCAAAAAACCCATGCTATGGTTTCTGATTATACAGTAGCGCCTGTTTATATGAATGAAAACAGCGGTTCGCACGAATGGTTAATTGAATTTGAAAAAGAACCCGATGATTTTGAAAGTTTTGTTGAAGAATTAGACACCTGCTTAAAACAACTGAACTCGGATTATGAGGCCAAGCGTTATAATGATTACATTTTAAAATCACCAATAGTAAAATTATTACCGAAAGGAAGTTTTTACAATTGGTTAAAATCAAACAACCGTTTGGGCGGACAATTTAAAGTGCCCCGATTAAATAACGGAAGAGAATTTGTAGACAGCATTAATAAAACCATTTTGTGAGAAACTATCTAAAATACATTTTCGTTTTTATTGTCTGTTTAAGCGGTCTTGCGTTTGTAATTACAGGCAACAAAACACTTTATACTATTAAGAATACCTCTAATTTATTTACAACTGACAACCTAAATAATTCTTATTTGGTAAATGGTGAAGAGCTTATTAAATATAATCAGTTAGGAAAACAATTACTAAAGTATAGCAACAAACGATATGGCAACATCACCACCATTGATGCTACTAACGCTCTAAAAGTATTATTGTACTATAAAGATTTTCAGCAATTGGTTTTTTTAGATAATCAATTATCGCAGAACGGAGATATGATTTCATTGGAGAATTTAGGTTACGAGCAAACCGACCTAGTCTGTTCATCTTTCAATAATAGTTTCTGGATATACAATAAACAAACTGTAGAGCTAGTTCGCTTCAACGAAAACTCTCAGCAGATTGCCAAAACCGGAAACTTAAAACAATTATTACAAGCCGAATTGAAACCTGATTTTATGATTGAACACAATAGTTATTTGTACTTAAATTGTCCAGACATCGGTATTTATGTATTCGACATGTACGGTACCTTTAATAAAATAATAAGTTTAAAAAAGCTGCCTGCTTTTCAGGTGAATGATAAAATAATTTATTTTTATAAAGACGGGAAGCTTTGCTCCTATGACACAAAAGCATTTGAAGAAAAATGTATCTCTTATAATGATACTTTATTAAAAAGTGTACGAATAGAAAAAGACCGCTTGTTTTTACAATATAACGACTCCGTTAAAGTAGTAGAAAATCTTATTAAATAAATTCGGATTATTGAACAGTAACTGTTTCTGTTATTTCCTTACCTTCTTCTAATTTAATCATACCATTAGCCTTTTTAGAATTTACTGTGGCATTCACATTAAAAATGGCGGGTAATTTAAAAATAAAAGAAACTTTACCGTTATCATCAGTAACGCCATGAGCTTTTATGTCACCATCTACATTTGGCTTAATGTTAGCGTACAAATAAACTTCAGCGCCTTTAACCGCTTGCCCGTTTGCATCCTTACATTCAACAGTAGCTTTACACGATTTATCTCTGTCGCAGGATGTGCTTAAGGAAATAATTGAAATTAAAAATAAGCCGCTTAAAATTTTCATTGTTGAGTTCATGTCGTAAGTTTTGGTATTCCTAAATTACAAAATAACCCATAAAAACATCCTTTGCTTACTAAGTAAATAGGGGCTTTCCCTAAAAACAAGCGGTATTCCGCAATTTATGATGAATATCAAGGGAGTTTTAAGGTTAAAAGAAGATAAAAAGGGCCTCGTTTGTATTGTGCAATACCCCAAAATAACGTATTTTTGAGCCTTATTTTTGATTCTCATGGCTAAGTTCAATCCTCTAAAAGTTAAAGACATAAAACGCGAAACGGCTGATGCGGTTTCCGTTGCTTTTGATATACCCGCTACTTTACAAATTCCTTATCAGTATAAACAAGGACAATACATTACTTTAAAATTAACTATCAATGGCGAAGAGCTTCGTCGTTCTTATAGTATTTGTACTAGTCCGTATACTGAGAAAGAATTGCGTGTTGCCATTAAAGAAGTAAAAGACGGAAGAGCTTCTTCATTCATTAACCAAAAATTAAAAGTGGGTGATGTTATTGAAGTGATGACGCCAATGGGAACTTTTCATTCGGTATTATCCGGCAGCAATAAAAAGAATTACGTTTTGTTTGCAGGCGGAAGTGGTATTACCCCAATGATGAGCATTTTAAAAAGTATTTTACATATTGAAAAACAAAGTAACGTTACTTTAATTTATGCTAATCGCGACGAAGAGTCAACTATTTTCAAAAATGAATTAGAAAAAATTGCTTCGGAAAATAAAGATCATTTTAAATTGGTTAACGTTTATGATAATCCTAAATCTCAAGTTCCTGATTTATTAAAAGGAATTATCACTACAGATAAAGCAAAAGCATTAATTGAAAATTACGGTGGCACAAATGCAGATGATTATTTTATTTGCGGTCCAGGCCCTTTAATGGAAAATATTAAGACAACTTTAGAAGGATTAAAAGTTGCAAAAGAAAAAATTCATATCGAGTATTTTACCGCAGTTGCTGATGCCGTTGCAAAAGCAGAAGGACTTGGTAAAAATGTAAAAAGCAAAATCACCGTTCTTCAATATGGTATTGAAACTAATTTTGATTTAGAGACTTCAGGTTCGAGTATTTTAGATGCTGCTATTGATGCAGGCGTTGATGCTCCATTTAGTTGCAAAGGCGCAGTCTGTTGTACTTGTCGTGCTAAATTAATTGAAGGTGAAATAAAAATGGATGCTAATTTTGCATTAACAGATGCAGAAGTTGCAGAAGGTTTTATTTTAACTTGTCAGGCACATCCTTTAACTGAGAAAGTGGTGGTTGATTACGATGCGTAATTAGTTAGTGAGATTTGAAGTTTGAGTTGGTGAATTAAAACTTAAATCCAAATCCCACGTTCAAATGATTTCCGGTAATGTATAATGATGAAGCTGTAAAGCTATCGTGTAATAAATAAGGCGAGAACCCATAACGGTACGTTATTTCAGCAAACACGCAACTCTTATAGGTTTTTAAATTATTTTTTTGAATGCCGAATGTTACACTTACAAAGGGGTTGTTTCGCTTACTGAATAATTGATTTTTAAAAGTAATAACCTCGTAAGTTTTTTCAACCAATTCGCCATCGCGCTTCACTTTCAAATTGGCATCTAGCAAAGTACGAAAATGATACCCAATCATAAAATAAGGAGTTATCCTAGCATTATTCTCGTGATTAAAACATAGTTTTAATTGCAATGGGAAATCAATTTCGTGAATATATAAAGAGTATGAGTAATTAAAATCACCTGTGTATAATTGAGTGCTGTCAGGCTTAAAATAATAAGAATTAAAGTTTAAACCATGCACCATATATTCAACACCAAATAAAAAAAACATGTTGTGTTTGTAGTTTAAACGAACTTCTTCTTTCAAACTAATTAATCCTGACATTTTTTGATGTGGAGCATCGGCATGATTTTTATTAATTTTATAAAAACTAATTACCGGTGCAATCATTAACCGAGTTCTCACAATACGTGATTCGCCCATCGATGACATTTTATAAAAAACAGGAGAGTTATCAGAAAAGCATTTTACACTTAAGGAAAGTAAAAAAGTAAAAAGTATAAACTTAAATTTATACATAAGGCCTAAGCATTTCTTTTAACGGTTGTTGAGTTAGCCTGAGCTGTTGGCATGATAATAACATCATTAATGTTTACATGAGCCGGGCGCGACGCCATCCAATAAATAGTTTCAGCAACATCTTCAGGTTTTAAAGGCTGAAAACCATCGTACACTTTTTTAGCACGACTTTCATCACCATCAAAACGAACAATACTGAATTCTGTTTCTACCATACCAGGGTTTACTGCAGATACTTTTATATTGTGAGGCAACAAATCAATTCGCATACCTTTATTTAAAGCATCAACAGCGTGTTTTGTTCCGCAATACACGTTTCCGTTGGCATAAGCTTCTTTACCTGCAATGGAGCCAACATTAATAATGTGACCCTTTTTATTTTCAATCATTAACTTACTTACAGATTTTGTAATATAGAGTAAGCCTTTAATGTTAGTATCAATCATTCTCTCCCAGTGATCTACATTTCCATCTTGTATAGAAGATAATCCTGCTGCTAAACCTGCGTTGTTTACCAATACATCAATGTTCTTAAAATCAGAAGGTAATTCATTAATGACTTTTTCCACTTCAGCAAGTTTACGGATATCAAAACAAAGCGAATGCACTTTCACTTTGAAATTAGATTCTAATTGTTTTTTAAATTCCGACAAACGTTCTTCACGGCGACCAGTAATAATAATATCATAGCCATTTCTCGCGAAAATTTCGGCGGTGCTTTTTCCAATGCCTGAAGTGGCTCCTGTAATTAGGGCAATCATAACAACTAATTTAAGTTCAATTTACTTTTTCTGTAGCCGTAAGCTAAATACACAACTAATCCAATTCCTAACCAAGCACTAAACCAAATCCAGTTTGAAGCTTCCATGCCCGTTAATAAATAGCAACACGATAACAATCCTAATACAGGTATTAATGATAGATTTTTTACAAAAGATAAAACAGCCATAACCATACAAACTAAAAGAAAAACTAGCATCGGAATATTCTTCGCCGCATTTTCTCCGGAAATATTAAATTGTTCACTTAAAAAGTTGGGATTGAAATAGAAAATTAAAATAAATGTGAGAAGAACAATAAACGGAACGATAAATTTTCCATTCACATATGGCAAATGAAAACGCCCTTTCACTTTATCTTTCTTATCTCTTCGTGGTAAGGTTAATACGCCGCCGCAAACCAATACAAATGCAAACAAAGTGCCGATGCTAGTAAAATCCAAAACGAATTTTGGATTGGTAAAGAATAATGGAATACCCACAACTAAACCTGTCATTATCGTAGAGAAGCCCGGTGTTTTGTATTTCGGATGTATGCTCGCGAATTTTTTTGGCAACAAACCATCTCTACTCATGCTCATCCAAATACGTGGTTGTCCCATTTGAAAAACTAAAATAACACTAGTCATTGCAACAACCGCAGCAATAGAAACAATAAACAACATCCACTTCACACCTTTCTTGGCAAATACTTCTGCTAAAGGATCAGAAACATTTAATTCACTATAAGAAACCATTCCTGTTAATACCAGGGCTAAAATCACAAACACAACCGTACAAATTATCAACGAATAAATCATTCCTCTTGGTAAATCACGTTGCGGGTCTTTACTTTCTTCCGCTAATGTTGACACTGCATCAAAACCGATATAAGCAAAAAATACAGCGGCTACCCCTCCCATTACACCCGTAAATCCGTTTGGCATAAAGGGCGACCAATTATCAATATCAATATAAAAAGCACCAACAATAATTACTAAAACAATAATAGCGAGTTTGATCATCACCATGATGTTACTGGCGTTACGTGATTCCTTTGTGCCAACGTAAACTAACCAAGTGACAAAAATATTTATCATCACGGCTGGTAAATCAAAAATGATTTTTAATCCGCCGATTTCAGGTGCGCTTGTCCATGCCGCCAAACCTTCGCCTGCCACATTATCAGTAAAACATTTATGGGCTTCGGAATAATTTATAGTTAGCCATTGCGGAACATGAATACTAAATCCTTCGAGAAGATTTGTAAAATACCCGCTCCACGAAAACGCGACGTAAATATTTCCAATAGAATATTCCATCAACAAAGCCCAACCGATTATCCAAGCGAAAACTTCACCAAACGAAACATAAGCATACGTATAAGCACTACCCGATGCAGGAACTTGTGAGGCAAACTCCGCATAACACATGGCCGTAAAACCACATGCGACCGCACAAATAATAAATAAAAAAATTACACCCGGACCACCACTAAAACACGCTGAACCAATACTACTGAAACTTCCGGCGCCTATAATTGCTGCAATTCCGAAGAAAGTTAAATCACGAACGCTTAAAACTTTATGTAAAGCCTCGTGAGTTGATTCATCGGAACCAATTTGTACAACAGGTTTTTTTCGGAATAATTTCATATGTGCTTTAATTGTTCTTTAATGTCATTCGGAATTTTTAGGCTCATTTCATCAAAAACAATAAGTTTTAAAGATAAAATTTTATTCCCAAAATTACCCTTTGTTTTTGAAGAAATTACTGAGTTTTGGGTAATCCTTTATAGTACTGCTTAACAGAGCGGTTAGCAATATAAACGGCAGTACGAGCGCTCTGTATCGCTGCATAGCACCCAAATTCGGGGAGGTAATTCCAATAATGATAAGCACCATAATAACTATACTTAAAAAGTAAACATAATATGGATTTTTTAAGCCTGTTTTCATTCCCGAATAAATAAACCAAAACAGAGAAATAATAATTATAAGGTTTTCCAATGAACTAACTATATCCATAGCATTTCTTGCATTAAAGAAAAAAGGTTTAAGAGTGGTTATGTAAAGAGAATATGGAATAGATTTTAAAAAAGATGACCAATCCGTCACCAAAATAAGCGGCTGAAATGTTGAATTGGCTTTAGGAATTACGTATGACAATGTAAAGATAGTTGTGTCAACATTACCTTTACAAACCAATGTGTCCAACATGTCAGATAATTTCCAGTAGATGTAAGGCACGCCTGGCTTTATTTTCGCCTTCACTTCTGTTTGAGATGAATCTACTTCTACCAAAGAAAAATCATATTCGGTACGAATAAATCTGTCGTTACTTAGTAAAAACAAACCACCATGTGATACATCCATAAATGTTTTCTGGCGCTGAGCTAAAACTTTTACACAGTCTTTATTAAACAATGCCGACATGATTAAATTACTCACCAGAAAAATGATCACTAAACCTATTACATATTTTAGACCCACAGATTTCTCTGTTCTATTTTTAATACCAAAAAACAAAATTGTAGCTATTAATACAGGCAACATCAAATACGATTTGAAAGCCATGCATAATTGCAGGGCGACAAAAAGCATGACAATATTTTTAACGGAATACCTACGTTGAGCAATAACTCGTTTTAAAGAAATTAATAACATTCCCAGTAAAAATAAAGCAGGCCCTTCTTTAAATAAACCGGAGGTCCAAAACCAAACGCCAGGAAATAAAACCCAAACTAAATAAAAATATATTTCCTTATTTCTAAATTGCTCTTTAAAGGTTTTATAAATCCAATTAATACCAATAAACGATAAAAAACAACTAAAAAGAGCGTGAACAAAATAATTACCAAACGAAATAAAATGAACGAGCGCGTGAAACCTCAATATAAGTCGGTTATCATTATAGAGAACTTCTGAGGAGGTTTTGTCCCACGTAGTTGTTGGTTTTAAAAAATTTTCAAAAATGTAGGAACCTTCTCCATCGTCTTGAAATCCAAACATTAATTTAAAAAATTCACCGAAATTAGAAAAAGCAATATTGTGTATAATTTTTGAATCGCGGTAAAAATTCCCTGTATCGGAATAATAAATACTGCCGTACAATTTCATATACAAAACATAAAATGCAGCAAGTGCAAGAATTTTAATGCAGAATGCGGTAAGAAAAAATTTGGTATTCAGAACTTCATCTTTCAATATACCAAACACTGAGGTTTTGTAAATAACAAAACAAAGTATTAAAAAGTATATGCTAAATACTATCACTTATCGTTGTAATTTTCGAATGCTTTTATTTGCATTATTCGTTCGGGATTAGCTAATTTTTCCCATCCGAATTTTTCGTACAAAGCTTGGGCATCTTTTGTGGCCAACATCATTCGTCTGAATTTTTTGCAAGGCGGATAGTCCATAATAAATTTCATTAACTGTTTCGAAACCCCCTTTCCTCGATACGGCTCCAATACAAAAACATCCGCTAAATAACCAAATGTTGCATTATCGGTTACTATTCTAGCAAATGCAATTTGCTTTTTATTTTTATAAACGCCAAAACAAAGACTGCCTTCAATAGAGTCTGTTACTATTTGAAGAGGAATGCCTTGTGCCCAATAACTTTCTTGACTTAAATAATGATGAATAACATCCACTTGCAACAACTTTTTATTGTTGGAGTACAAAATGCCATCTGTAGTTATTTCGTAATTCATTTAATTATTATCGACGATTACAACACTTTTGTTTTTAGAATCGAAGGCAAAACGTGTAATTTTTTTAATTCCAGCAGGACCAAAATCAAATAACACGCTCCACAATTTTGTTTTTTCATCGTACCGTAATAATTGAGTTCCTTCCGACTTTATTAGCCCAAGGGTTTCATTCCACACAAAATCTTCGCTTTTACTTTTGTGAGTAGCAAATTCATCACTGCGACGAATAACAGAATTATAAATTCTATATTGAACTTGCAGAGAATCTTTTATCCCGTACACAAAATTATTTCCTTTTAATTTTTTAAAAGCTCGTGTTGGTGAATTGCATAACCATTTGTCAGCCTTACCCGTTTCAATAAACATTCGTAAGGAATGTGGTTCTGTTAATTTATAATACAACAAAGTATCATTTGTTAACCAAGAGTAATAGCCAATAGAATCTATTCCTTCGTTATAACATTTCTTTACGCTTCCATCTAAATTATACAACCACAAGCGTTGTGATGAATCTGCCTCTACTACTACACACGAAATACTTTTTCCGTCGGGTGTGTAATTAGGAGAATACTCACTTTCTTTTGTTTTCGTTACTTGAACCGATTGCTCTTTTCCTAAATCATAACGATACACATCCGCTTGTTTATCATCACGAATACTTACATACAAAATACTTTTATTGTCGGGAGTAAAGAAAGGTTGATTGTCGTATCCTTTGCGAGAAGTAATATTTTTTCCTTCGCCAAGGATTAATTTTTTGTCTTCTGTTTTTAGTTTGAAGAGCCATAAATCCGTTTCAGGCAACTGAGCACAAATTGTACTTGCTAAAAAAGTAAAAACTATAAGATTAAACAGTTTCAACATTCCACTTCTTACTTAAATACTGAAAGACTTTATAAAAAACTAGGCCCCATAAAATTCCATCGAGCGTGCCAAAGAAAATATCACTTGGATAATGTACACCAAGATACATCCGGCTGTATTCGATAATTGGAGGAAACAAAAATATCCAAAATCTGTACTTGTTTTTTAATTGCGCTAATATCAAAAATAAAAACACCGCAATACCTGTATTATTAGAAGAATGGCCGGAAAAAAAGCCATAGAGTCCACCTCGATAATCGTTCACAACATGAATTTGGTTTTGTATTTCTAAATTATGCGTAGGACGGTAACGTTTTACAGAATGCTTTACTAGCTCCGTACTCCTGTCACAAAACAAAATAACAAATCCTACACACAACAATGCTGTTGCTAAAAATTTAATTCCCTTTTGTTTATATAAATACCAGATGATTAAAATCCACAGCGGTGCAAAAATCCATCCTGCAGATGCTTGCCAGAAAAACACATCGAGCGCAGGGTGATGTGCCCCGTTTATCGCCAGTAAAATTACTCTGTCAATATGCTCTAAGGTTTCAAACATTATCTTTTTCGTTTTTTCTTTTTACCACGATCTCTTTGCTGAGAATTATTTTTGTTTTGATCGTGGTGACCGCCACTATGATTATTTTTCTTTCTTGCCCCGGAAATTCTTTCACTCGCCATTTCAACATTGGAACTTGAATCCATATCAGCAAAACTAAAATCTAATTGTTTCTTTAGTAAGTCTGCCTTTTTTACAATTATAGAAACGGTATCACCTAAAGCATAAATCTTTCCTTTATTACGACCAACGTATCTGTAATTATCTTCATCAAACGTATAAGAATCATCATTCATTTCTCTTGCACGTACTAAGCCTTCACATTTGTTTTCGGTAATCTCCACAAAAATTCCCCACTCTGTAACACCGCTAATCGTGCCTTTAAATGTTTGTCCGATTTTGTCAGACATATATTCCACCTGCTTATATTTAATAGAAGCGCGCTCTGCTTCAGCGGCTACGCGTTCCATTTCGGAAGAATGCTTACATAACAACTCAATATCTTCTCTACTAGAATACGTTGTTCCGTTTAATCTTGCTTCTAATAAACGATGTATCATTACATCAGGGTAACGACGAATTGGAGATGTAAAATGCGTGTAATACTCAAAACCTAAACCATAATGACCAACATTTTTCGTTGTATAAATTGCTTTTGGCATACTACGCACCGCTAACAATTCAATCATCCCTTGTTCTTTTTTGTTTTTTACATCCACCAATAATTTATTTATGGATTGAGCGGTTTTTGTTTTATCGCCAACATTTAATTGATACCCGAAACGCGCTACAAAATTACTGAACTCTGTCATTTTTTCATCGTTAGGCGTATCGTGAACACGGTACACACAAACCGGTCCATCTTTTTTGTTTTTTGGATTAGGTTCTTTTTGTCCGACGGCTGTACTTAAAAATTCCGCCACTTTTCTATTGGCGAGTAACATGAAGTCTTCAATTAATTTATGAGCATCCTGTTGCGTTTTAAAAAATACACCAATAGGATTTCCTTCTTCATCCAAATGAAATTTCACTTCTGCTTTATCAAAAACAATAGAGCCTTTACGTAAACGATCAGCGCGTAATTTTTTAGCGAGACGATCCAACACCATGATATCATCTTTGTATTCGCCCTCTTCTGTTTCAATTATTTTTTGTACATCTTCATATGCAAAACGTTTGTCGCTGTAAATAACTGTTTTTCCAAACCATTGATCATGAATTTTTGCATCCTCATCCAATTGAAATACGGCACTGAAACAATATTTTTCTTCCTTTGGTCGAAGTGAACAAGCAAAATTACTTAACACTTCTGGCAACATCGGAATACAACGATCCACCAAATAAACTGAAGTTGCTCTGTTCACCGCTTCTTTATCTAACGTTGAACCGGGTTTTATATAATGAGAAACATCAGCTATATGAACACCAACTTCCCATAAACCATTATCTAATTTTTGTAAGGATAAAGCATCATCAAAATCTTTTGCGTCAGCTGGATCAATGGTCATTGTTGTTACTTTACGGAAATCTCTTCTGTTCGCAATTTCTTTATCAGTAATTTCAGTTGGGATTTTTTTAGCAGCAGCTTCAATTTCATCAGGGAAATGTTCTGGCAAACCATACTCCGCCATAATAGCGTTCATTTCAGTTTTGTGTTCACCAGGATTTCCGAATACACTTACAATTTCACCGATTGGATTTTGATCGCCCGACTTCCACTCTTTGTAACGCACTAAAACTTTTTGGCCGTCCTCTGCATCACCAATAGAATCTTTACGTACAAAAAAATCAACGTGAATTTTATTACTATCAGGAACCACAAAAGCAAACTTTGGTAAAATTTTTATGGTACCTACAAAATCTGTACGGATACGTTTAATAACTTCAGCTACTTCTCCTTCTTTGCGTTTACCTGTACGTTTTCCTAATAAATGAATTTTTACTAAGTCACCTTGCATAGCAGACCCAGTTTTTTTAAGCGGAATAAAAACATCGTCGTCCTCTCCCATCACAGTAACAAAGGCAGTGCCTTGTTGTGTAAAATCAATAGTGCCGGTTAAATATTCTTTAGTTTCTTTAAATTCAAATTTTCCGCTCTCCACTTCTTTAATCATTCCTTTATCCACAAGCGTGTGTAACGATTCCATTAACTCAAGGCGCTCGCCTTCAGTATTCAGTTCCATGGCCCCGCCAATTTGCTTGTAGTTAAATGTTTTTCCGGAATTATGTTGCAGAAACGCAAGAATTTCTTCGAATAAATATCTTTTCTGTTGTTTTTTCTTTTTCGACATAGTTTATACGCTTAAAGATAGGGGGAATTTACGAATAACGCTATTACTTTATTGGCTCGCCACCAATTTCTTTAGCTTCAAATTTTACAGCTACAAATGTGTTGGTTTTAGGTTTTAAAATTATTGGTGCCGAATCCACATCATACCAAAACTTCACGTAAAAATTAAAATTATAAGTACCAGGACGAAGAGTCATCACATACAAACCGGTTTTTTTATCAATTTTTGGTTGAATAATGCTATCCCCGTTCATCTTAAAAGCCAAATGACTAGTGGCCGGCTTTCCACTCGGACTAATAAACCTGAAAGTTATTTTTGTTTTGCCACTTGTTTCGGGTGTGGTTTTTGTGATTTTGCAGGCGCCATGCGTTTGCGATAACATAACACCACTGATGAAGAGAAAAAATAAAACTAATTTTTGCATAATTTTAAAATAATAAACTAAAGTAATTTTTCGATGGCTTTTGGGAAATAAGTGTACTCCAAACCGTGTATTTTTTTTGCTAATGTTTCAGCGGTATCATTGGCATCAACGGTGCATTTTTCTTGTAAAATAATTTCTCCCTTGTCGTATTCTTCATTCACAAAATGAATGGTAATGCCGCTTTCTTTTTCTTTATTCTCAATAACGGCTTGATGAACATTCATGCCATACATGCCTTTTCCGCCATATTTTGGCAATAAAGCAGGATGGATATTTATAATTTTATTAGGAAATGCCTTTACAAAAGCCTCTGGAATTTTTAACAAAAAACCGGCTAGTATTATCAAGTCAATTTTCTCAGCCTGTAAAAACTCAATTATTTTATCGGTATAATTAGTTAGTGACGCTTTGCTTATGATTTGAACATTTTTTTTGTGCTTTTCGGCACGCGCTATCACTCCTGCCTCAGCTTTATTGGTAAAAACGAGTTTAATCTTTATTCGGGGGTCGTTTGTGAAATGGGTAATGATGTTTTCAGCATTAGTTCCTTCCCCTGAGGCAAATATGGCAGCATTTATCATATAATGAGTGTAAAAATACCTTATAACCTTGATATTATTTGTAAAATTTATACCTTATTTTTGACAAAAATCAGCTATGAGAGCAAAACAAATTATTCCCCTTATTTTGGTACTAAGCAGCTTACTGTCTTTTTCTCAAAAAAAAATAAAATACAAAAAGGTTTATTTTGAGGATAATAGTATCGAAACTCCCAATGCAAAGGTTTCATTTATAGATGCTGTTTCGGAAGACAATTTAATTACAGGGTCACTTAGGATCGAAAATCATACCGCTAAAGCCCTCTTAATTAAATCGGATGAGTGCAGTTATGCTATGCCAACAGGTGAAGTTTTTTCTAAAAATAAATGGATGGTTATAGCTCCCCATCAAAATGAATCGAAAAGTATTGAAGTTAAGGGTGAAAATTTAAAAACTAAAGAAACAGTTTTTAAAATTGGCGGTTTTTACATTTGTAATTCATCTGAAATTGCGGTTGTAGCCAATGCGCCTTTACCACCGGAAAAAGAATTAATGGTTGGTAATTTTAAATTAGACTTGGTTGACTGGAATAAAGACGGTGCCGAGATAATAGTAAGATATACCATAAAATATATGGGCGAGAAAGTTGGTTTATTAGATCCCTCTCTTGTAACCATCAAAGCCACCACAGGTGAAGAATACAAGAATCAAAAAGATAATGAAGCGCTACTCTCTTTTCACAAGAAAGAAGTTTACACTGTAGATTTTGTTTTTGTAAATGATAGCAAAAAAAAGAATTTCATTTTATGGAATAAAGCATTTAGCGAAGGGCTACCTGAAAAACTTGGCGCTGTTTCGTTCCTATTAAAAATGGATGAGAAGAAAACTAAAACAATGGACAAAAACTAAACATGCTCTCACTATTTATTCATTGGAATCCTAGCCCTGAAATTTTTACAATCCCCGGTATTGATTGGCCTGTACGTTGGTATGGTTTAATGTGGGCCCTTGCTTTTATTGGGAGTCATTTTTTCATGAATCGTATTTACAGAACCGAAAGAAGAACTGAAAAGCAATTAGACACTTTAACGCTTTACATAATTGTTGGAACTATTTTGGGTGCCCGTTTAGGACATTGCTTTTTTTACGACCCCGGCTATTATTTATCACACCCAATTGATATTTTAAAAGTTTATGAAGGTGGTTTAGCAAGTCACGGCGGAGCTATTGGTATTTTAACTGCTATGTGGTTGTATTGCCGTAAAACAAAAGAAAGTTGGTTGTGGTTGTTTGATAAAATTGTTGTGGTTGTTCCATTAGCATCCATGCTAATTCGTTTCGGGAATTTAATGAACTCAGAAATTATCGGAACACCAACTGATGTGCCTTGGGCATTTATTTTTACAAGTGTAGATAATTTACCACGACACCCCGCACAATTATATGAAGCTGTTTTCTGTTTATTTTTATTTGTATTAATGTATTGGTTATGGAAAAATAAACGTGATCGTTTTGCGCCGGGATTTATGTTCGGTTTAATGTGCGTGTTATTTTTTACAGAACGAATCTTAGATGAATTTGTTAAAGAAAATCAGGAAACTTTTGAAGCAAGCATGGTATTAAATATGGGACAAATTTTAAGTATTCCGTTTGTGGCTGTAGGATTTTATATGATGTGGAGAGCGAAGAATAAAACAGAAGGCAGTGAAGAGAAAGCAGGAGATAGTAGGCAAGAGACAGAAATCAGTCAGGAGTAAGCAGTTGTTTTTAGAACTTATTTTTATTGGTGAATTCATTAAATAATTTACTTTTCAAATCTATTCTCGCATCTGTTGAAGCGGGGAAAGAAATTTTAAAAATTTACGATACTGCCTTTGCAGTCGAGTATAAAGAAGACGATACGCCTTTAACAAAAGCTGATCAAAATGCCAGCGAAAAAATTATTTCTTTATTAGCCGACACCAACATTCCTGTATTATCAGAAGAGGGAGAACATTTCACCTTCGCTAAACGAAAATTATTAAACGAACTTTGGATTGTTGATCCACTCGATGGCACTAAGGAATTTGTGAAACGTAATGGAGAATTTACTGTAAACATTGCGCTCATAAAGAAGAACCAATCCATTCTCGGCGTTATTTATTCCCCCGTATTTAAAGATTTATATTTTGCAGCGAATGGAATTGGTTCATTTAAAATTGGTCGACATGATTTTATTCCTATCATAAACGATTTACATAATTTTAACTTAGACCGATTAATTTTATTAGCAAAAAAATTACCACTTAAATCATACCCCGAAGTTTTTACATTAGTAGCGAGTCGTTCACATCTTAGTTCAGAAGTTTACGCTTACATTGAAGAAAAAAAAGCCCAACATAACGATGTAAATATTGTAAACACAGGTAGCAGCATTAAAATGTGTTGGGTAGCCGAAGGTTTAGCTGATGAATATCCAAGATTCGGTCCGACTATGGAGTGGGATACCGCTGCTGGACAAGCTATTTTAGAAAACGCAGGATGCGAATTGATTGATTATACCACTCAAAAGCCAATGCTTTATAATCGTCAGGAATTGAGAAATAATTCCTTTATTGCCAGGAGAAAATCCTAATTTTTCATTGTTGTTTTATCCTTATTTCTTTAGTATTTTTAGTAACGATAAAGTGATAAAAATCTGCAATGATTTCAGTAGAACAAGCCATAGAACTAATACAAAAACATTCCAAAAAACTTTCGTCAAAAAAAGTTTCAGTTGTTGATGCGTTAGGTTGTGCGCTTTCTGAAAATGCAATTTCTCCTGTAAGTTTACCGCCTTTCGATCAATCTGCGATGGATGGTTACGCTGTAAAATTTTCGGACGCCAATAAACCCATCAAAATAATTGGTGAAGTTGCAGCAGGAAAAGTTTTCTCCCGCAAATTAAATTCAGGAGAAGCTGTTCGTATTTTTACTGGCGCTTCTGTTCCTCTAGGTGCTGATACTGTAATTATGCAGGAAAGAATTTCTATTGAGAATGGAAATTTGATTTTACATGATCCCAATCTAAAAAAAGGTTTGAATATTAGAAAAGCTGCGTCACAAATAAAAAAAGGAAAAGTTGCATTAAGTAAAGGAACAATAATTACTCCCGGAGGAATTGGTTATTTAACAGCCATGGGAATAAATTCTCTTAACGTCATTGCTCCTCCGAGAATCACAGTCATAATTACTGGAAGCGAATTACGCAAGCCAGGTGAGCGTTTAAGAAATGGAGAGATTTATGAATCTAATTCTTTTGCTCTCAATTCCGCTCTACAATCCATTCATTTAAAATCTCTTAAAACACTTACCGTAAAAGATAATGAGCTTGCTGTGTTCAATGCTATAAAAAAAGCAATTGCTACTTCCGATTTAGTTTTAGTCACTGGCGGGATTTCAGT
Organism: Sphingobacteriaceae bacterium; assembly: GCA_043745425.1. GTDB lineage: Bacteria > Bacteroidota > Bacteroidia > B-17B0 > Aurantibacillaceae > JAHEYG01. Next base: position 22,369 of record JAYTSW010000153.1, read on the forward strand.
TGGCGATTATGATTTTACAGGTTCGTCATTCAAAAAAATCGGCGTAAAAAATATTTTCTATAAAATAAAACAAAAACCAGGCAAGCCTATTTTTTTCGGTAAGCATAAAAAAACATTAGTTTTTGGTTTACCAGGTAATCCCGCTGCCGTATTAAGTTGTTTTTATGAATACGTTTATCCTGCCCTAAGAATTATGCAAGGACGAAGTGATACGTTTCTTAAAAAAATGAATTTACCTATTGCAAAAGATTATAATAAAAAAGCGGGTTTATCATTTTTCTTAAAAGGAAAAATTTCTAATAAAACAGTTATTCCACTCGAAGGGCAAGAGTCTTACATCTTAAGTTCATTTGCCTTAGCCGATTGTTTAATTTATTTACCAGCAGAAAAAGAAAATATTAAAGCAGGAGACTCGGTAGAAATTCATATGTTGCCTACTATTTAAAAATGTCGGAACAAAATCTCATATATATATTTATTCCACTACTATTTATCGTTGCGTTTTTGTATTCTTCTGTTGGTCATGGTGGTGCCAGTGGCTATTTAGCATTGATGGCGATATTCAGCATTGCTCCCTCAATCATGAAATCTTCAGCTCTTATTCTTAATATTTTTGTTTCAGGCATTGCTTTCTTTCAATATTACCGTGCTGGTCATTTTAATTGGAAATTATTTTTCCCATTTACGATTACTTCAATTCCAGCTTCGTTCATCGGTTCATATGTAACAATTGATGATATGGCTTACAAAAAAATTTTAGGCGTTATATTAATTTTTCCAATACTTCGTTTGTCGGGATTAATTGGAAAGGAAAGCGATGACATTAAAGAAGTGAAATTTGTTTACGCTTTAATTATTGGTGGAATTATTGGTTTGCTTTCGGGCATGATTGGTATTGGTGGCGGTATTTTATTGAGTCCAATCATTTTATTATTACATTGGGGCAACATGAAACAAACTGCTGCCGTTTCCGCTTTATTTATTTTGGTAAATTCATTGGCAGGTTTAAGCGGATTATTTTCCAAAGGAATAGTTATTGATAATACAATATTTATATGGCTAGCTGTTGCAATTGTTGGTGGATTGACTGGAGCTTACGTTGGAAGTAAAAAAATGGAGGGTAAAACTTTAAAAACAATTCTCGCTTTGGTTCTATTAATCGCAAGCGTAAAATTATTGTTAGTAAATTAAAAATGAGTCAAAAAAACATAACAGGAATTATTTTAGCAGGCGGTAACAGTTCAAGAATGGGAACTGATAAAGGTGTTATGGATTTGAACGGCGAAAAAATTATTCAATATGTAATTGAAGCGCTGAAGCCAAACGTGGATAATATTATTATTATCGCCAACAATTCCAACTATCTTGATTTTGGTTTTCCGGTTTACAGAGATGAAATAAAAGATTGCGGACCACTAGGTGGAATTTACTCAGGTTTATTAAAAAGCACTACTGATAAAAATATTATTTTGAGTTGTGATATTCCTTTCATTACTTCAAAACTAATTGCAAATATCATTGGTGAATCGGGCGAGTTTGATGTTACTGTTCCGGTTCACGATGGAAAAACAGAACCACTTTGTGCTGTTTATACAAAAAATTGTCTGACGAAATTTAAAGAATTACTCGATAAGCAAATTTTTAAACTGACGGATGCAATGGCTCAAGTTTCAACAAAACAAGTTCAACTAAAATCAACAAAAGAAATTGAAAATAATTTCATCAACTTAAATAGTAAAGAGGATTTTAATAAATACATTAAATAATAAAATGAAAATTATTTTTTTCGGACAATTAGCTGAAGTAACAGGGAAATCAGAGATGGAACTAAATGATGTTGCCGATACAGATGCTTTGCTTAAAAAATTGGTTACCGACTTCCCCAAACTTAAAGACTTAAAAATTTTAGTTTCGGTTGATAGAAAAATTACTAAAGAAAATGTTAAACTTCAAAACGGAAGTGAAGTGGCTTTGCTTCCACCATTTGCAGGAGGATAAAAAATGAGTGAAAAGAAAAAACATAATGTATTTGTGGAAGGGGCAATTAGTCCTGAATTTATTGCCAATTCCATAAGCAAACACAGTACAAAAACAGCAATAGGCGCTCACGATATTTTTTTGGGACAAGTTCGTTTGGATATAATTAATGGAAAAAGCGTTGAAGCTATTGAGTATTCAGCTTACAACGAAATGGCTGAAGAAAAATTTCATGAAATTCGTGAATTGGCTTTTACGAAATTTGAATTAACCTGCATGCATATTTATCACAGCTTAGGCAAAGTAAAAACAGGTGAAATATGTTTATTTGTTTTTGTTTCCTCACCGCATCGACAATCTGCTTTTGATGCTTGTCGTTGGTTAGTTGAAGAAATAAAAGCGAATGTGCCTATTTGGGGAAAGGAACTTTTTGCCGATGACACTCACGTTTGGAAAGAAAATAAAATTTAACAAGAACTTATTATGGTAGATATTACATTTAAACCAAGTAGTCTGAGAACAGCAATTGCACAAGCAATAGTAAAAGTCAGTAAACAAGAAACGATTGATGCTGTAAAAAATAAAACGGTTCCGAAAGGTGATGTTTTTGAAATGGCAAAAACTGCAGGATTTTTTGCCGTGAAGCGTACAAGTGATATGATTCCGGATTGTCATCCTTTACCTATAGAATTTACAGCCGTTCGTTGTGAAATTAAAGGATTAGAAATTCATATCGAAATGGAAGTGCGCACTATTTACAAAACTGGTGTTGAAGTTGAAGCTATGCATGGTGTTTCTGTTGTAGCACTAACTATTTACGATATGTTAAAGCCAATTGACAAAGGAATAGAAATTGATTCTATAAAATTGAAAGAAAAAAAAGGCGGTAAATCTGATTTCACGGATAAATTTAAAGCCGATTTAAAAGCAGCTGTCATTGTTTGTTCTGATAGTGTTTCAGCAGGAAAAAAAGAAGATAAAGCAGGAAAAGCAATTATTGCAAAATTAGAAACTTGTAAAGTGGCGATTGCTGACTATTCTATAATTCCTGATGATGAGAAAATAATACAGGATAAAGTAAATAAATTATATTCAGACAAAACTGATATTATTATTCTTACAGGCGGAACAGGATTATCGCAGCGCGATGTAACTCCCGAAGCTATTCGTCCTTTACTAGACAGAGAAATTCCAGGCATTATGGAAGCTGCAAGAAATTACGGTCAAGATCGTACACCTTATTCGATGTTATCTCGTGGTGTAGCGGGAATGAAAGGGAATACACTTATTCTCGCCGTACCAGGTTCGACAAAAGGGGCAAAAGAAACAATGGATGCATTATTCCCGTTTATACTTCATGTTTTCAGGATAATTGAAGGTGCTCAGCATAATTAATAAGTATCTTTGAATAAGATTACTCCGTACCCGTGGCAACAAATCAAAATATATTAATTGATACATTTGGAAGAGTGCATGATTACTTACGCATTTCTCTAACTGAACGTTGTAATTTACGATGTGTGTATTGTATGCCTGAAAATGGAATTGAATTGCGTGAAAACAGCGCTTACATGAACAAACACGAATTATTAAGCATTGCAAAAACATTTGTTGATTTAGGTGTAAAAAAAATAAGATTAACAGGAGGCGAACCTTTAGTAAGAAAAGATGCTGCCGAAATAATTTCCGAGTTAGCTAAACTTCCTGTTGAATTAGCAATTTCTACCAATGGAATTTTGATTGACAAATTCGTTGACGTTTTCCATAAGGCAAATATTAAATCTATAAATATTAGTCTGGATACTTTACAAAAAGATAAATTCAATAAAATTGCGAGGAGAGATGACTTTGAGAAAGTGATGTCGAACATTCAGTTGTTGCTTCAAGATAAAGTCCATGTGAAATTAAATGCGGTGTTGATGAAAGGTGAAAATGATGATGAACTGATTGATTTTATTGAATTCACAAAAGATAAAAATGTTCATTTTCGCTTTATTGAATTTATGCCATTTGATGGGAATAAATGGGATTGGAGCAAAGGCGTTTCATTGCAGGAAATACTCGACAAATTAGAAAATGTTTACGGTAATAAGGTTATTAAATTACAAGACGGGAAAAACGATACTGCAAAAAGTTATGCCATTGAGGGTTATATTGGAACTTTTGCTGTAATAAGTTCAATCACTAATCCGTTTTGTGATTCATGCAATCGTATACGTTTGACCGCTGATGGAAAAGTAAAAAATTGTTTGTTCTCAAATGATGAAAATGATTTATTAGCGGCTTTCCGAGCGGGCGAAGACATTACGTCTTTAATAATGGACTCTATAAATAAAAAGAAATTTAAACGCGCAGGAATGGATTCCTTTGAAGATATATCGAATCCAAAAATAAACAGTAATAATCGCCCGATGATTTCAATTGGCGGTTGATTTAGAAATATAAATCGCTGGTCTTTAATCTTAAATAGCGCATCACCGAAAACAAAGCGCTGATGCTCGAAATAAAAATTCCTAACAAAACAATGCCGCCAAATAAAAGAGCAAGCATATTCTCGTCTTGTAATTGCAATAAATCTGGAATGTAACTTGTACTCACCACCAAAAATCCTGCAAGCAAAGCCCCCGCTAAAATTCCAGCAATAACACCTTGACGAATTCCTTTAAAAATAAATGGTTTGCTGATGAATGTTCGCGTTGCTCCCACCAAATACATCGTGCGAATAATAAAACGCTGCGAGTAAATGGACAAGCGAATAGTATTATTAATTAACGCAATCGCAACAATTAATAATAAGCCGCTGAAAATTAAAATGTATAAGCTCACTACTTTTGCATTTTCATTTACTTGTTTAATCATGTCTTTATGATAAACAACTTCCTTAACATATGATTTTTGCAAAAGATTTTTTTCTATTCCTGCTAACGTATCAGCATTCGCGTAATCAGCATTTAATTTTACATCGAGTGATGATAATAATGGATTGTATCCTAAAAAAGAAACAAAATCTTCACCTAAATCAACTTTCAGAATTTCTGCGGCTTGTTCCTTTGTAATATGATTAACACTTTTCGCAAAAACAGAAGCAGAAATTTCCTGTTGAAGCGCATCAATTTGCGCTGATGTGGCCGTATCTTTTAAAATCACCTGAAAGCCTATATTCTCTTTAATGTGGTTCGATAATTTACTGGCGTTTAAAACCACAAGTCCTAATAAACCCAACATAAATAATACCAATGCTAAACTCACCACAACAGTGATAGAAGAAGTTTTTAAACGGCGTTTGGCTAGATTATCTGACACAGGTTAATTTTTATACGAATTTACCTCAACAGACCTTTTGTTTGGTCTCTTAAGGTTTTAAAAATTAACAAGCTGTTGTTTGTAAGAGTTGTGAAAGGGTTAAAAAATCTCTTTAGCCACTCTGCGAGTACTTTCGCTAGCGCCCATCGTGTAAAAGTGAACGCATGGCACATTCGCTTTCACCATTTCCTTGCATTGCGCTATGCACCATTCAATGCCAATTTCCTTAACCGCTTTATCATCCTTACATTTTTCAAGAGCTTCGTAAAACTCATGAGGGATATCGATTTTAAATATTTTCGGCAAAGATTTAATTTGTGCTTTCGTGCTTAAAATTTTTAGTCCGGGGATTATAGGAATGGTAATACCGTTCTTTTTACATAAATCAACAAACTCAAAATAGCGCTTGTTATCAAAAAACATTTGTGTAACAATATATTCAGCGCCCGCATCCACTTTTGCTTTCAGCCATTTCATGTCGCTGTTCATGTTCGGGGCTTCAAAATGTTTTTCAGGATACCCTGCAACACCAATACAAAAATTAGTTGGCGCAGCATCTTTCATTTCTTCATCTAGATAATTCCCTGCATTCATTTCAGTAATTTGTTTTACCAAATCCAATGCGTAATGATGTCCGCCTGGCTCAGGAACAAAACTTGGTTCTGTTTTAATGCTGTCACCGCGTAATGCCAACACATTATCAATACCTAAAAACTGCAAGTCGATTAAAGCGTTTTCGGTTTCTTCTCTTGTAAAACCACCACAAATAATATGCGGAACAGCTTCCACATCGTATTTATTCATAATAGCCGCACAAATTCCAACAGTACCAGGTCGTTTACGAATACTTACTTTTTCTAAATAACCACCTTCACGTTTTTTATAAATGTATTCTTCACGATGATAGGTTACATCCACAAAAGCTGGTTTAAATTCCATTAAAGGATCAATACCATCGTAAATGCTTTGTATACTTTTTCCCTTTAAAGGCGGAAGGATTTCAATAGAAAAAAGAGTTTTTTTACTTTGAGATAATTTG
>JAYTSW010000154.1:0-7797 GCA_043745425.1 Sphingobacteriaceae bacterium
ACTGCTTGTGATGCTTTAAAAACTCAAATTATTAAACATAAAGAAAAACATATGGTAAAATAAATTTTGTTTTACCTCATAAAAAAAGCCCTGAATCAAATCACTTCAGGGCTTTTTAATTTGAACTAATTATTTTTATTCTACAACTACTTTATAAACTGCTTTTCCACTTGGGCTATTTACTACTAAAGAATAAACCCCTTTTGCAAAAGTTCCTACATTAATTGTTTTAGTATAAACACCTTTGCTTAGTTTATCAGTATAAATGGCTTGTCCTAATACATTCGTAATTAAAACATCTACCTCTTCACCTGCGTAAGCAGTTTCAAGGTTTAAAACGGTAGTAGCAGGATTCGGATATACTCTGAATCTGTTTTTGAATTGAATTTCATTAATACCAATAGCAGCCGTACGATTATTCTGGATATTACTTCTTGTTTTAGTTGCTTTAAGAGTTATTGAATTCCCATTGCCTGCGCGTTGTGTTGGCGTACAAACATAACCTAAGTCTGCTTCTACTCTCCAATCAGCTGTATTCGTGTAAAACGCATAAAACGGATCGTTTAAGGTACTTTGATTTCCAGTGGTTGTTCCGACTAATGAATAGGTACTTGAAACGGTAGGATTAACACAAACCATTAAACTATATGTTTGAACAGGATTTGTTGGCCCTTCAATCATATAATTATTAGTCCAGAAAAATGTGCTTCCGGTATGTGAAAAATAAACTGTATTGTGCCATAAACTTTTCGGTCCGTATTGTCCGCAAGTATCACGCACTTGTATTTTATACCGGTAGGTTGAAATATTTGGATCTCCATTAGCCGGACCAACACTTCTTGCAGTATCTTTCCACATGCTCAATGCGTTTTTGGAAACAGCACCAATTTTTTTGTAAGTATTAGAAATAACTTCCCTAAAAATAATCATTGAATCTAAGTTTGGATACGCTGTTTTGTCCCAATAAATCTCATTGTAAACATTCGCGCTATCCACTGTAACCATACAAATATCTGGTTTAGGAACTAATGGAACTACCACGGCGCCAACTGCCACGGCTTGACAACCGTTAGTTGTGCCCAAAACGGTGTAAGTGGTAGTAACGCTTGGCGTAACAGTTATTGTTGGAGAATTGGACCCTGTATTCCATGTATAAGTCGTTGCGCCACTCGCCATTAAAACAGCATTACCACCACCGCAAGCGGTAACGGTTGATGTTGATGCAACGCTTGGCACAAGGAAAATGTTAATCGTTTTAGTAGTAACGTTTCCTGAGCCAAATGAGTTACTCGAAATCATGGTTATTGTTTTTGTACCTTGTGTAGTATAAAGAACAACAGGGTTCTGTGCTGTTGAACTTCCCGGAATTCCTCCAGGCATAATCCAACCCCATGCATTTGCTCCATTAGATGAATTATCCGTTAACTGAATTGGCTTACCTGTACATCCTACGGGCGGTGAGATGAAACTTGAAATTGGAATTTTTTGTGAAGCAAGGTACATATTATCCATTTTAAAATCAGAACCTACATAAGAAGGAAGATAAGGATATTTTGAAGAGCGAAAACTAAAGTTAATAGAATCGGGTGGTGAACCTACATTAAAAGGAATCATCACTTTTTTATAGGATGGTGAAATAGTCATTGACGCTTGTCCTTGACCAATCTGCACACCATTCTTCTTTAATAAAACATAACATTCAGCATTATCATTCGGATCGGCGGGTAAGTATTTATAATAGTATACTAAAGTATCTATTTGATTTGTAAATGGGAAACCACCAGTAACTCCACCCATACTATTTTGTCCGGTCGCAGCTTCACCCGCCTCAAGTCCGCCAAATAAAGAATTATCCGTTTGCAATTCAATAGCATAACTTCCGCTGTAAGCGTCCGTAGATTGTTGATAGGAACCTTGCATGTAGTTCCAACCATTTAATTTGTCGTTTTGAAATGGCAGCCAAGTTTCAAGGTCGCCATTAAAATTGACAGGTTGTGAAGCAACACCTGTAAACAGTAAGCTATCCACTTGAATTGAATTTCCAACCAAATAAGGGCCGTTATTAAATGCCATACTCGATGCAACCGCAATTCCAAATGTATCCGGCGTTACACTTAAAGCAGGTGAAAAATTCGCATTAAAAAGTGTATAAGAGCTTTGAGTATTGGCAATTTTAAAAAGATAAAAACCAATTTGAACTCCTGATTTTTTAAACATACATAAAACAATTGCAGTATCCCCTAACATAATATTACTCTTATAATGAAACCTGAAACCAGTTGGTTTTTGAGTATAAGGAATCCCGCCTGAAGACATTGTGGGGTCAGGCTGAAAATTAGCAAACCAACCAAATGCATTTTTAGTTCCGGTTAAAACAGCTGATGTAGTAAGCTTAATAGCATATTGTCCATGATAAGAATCGCCAGTTTTAAGAGCATTAACCTTCGTTATTGCGTTCGATTTCTCGAAATTTGAAGTCTGATAAAATTTTGGGTTTTCGTAATTTGTAATTTGCCAGCTTTCAAAGCCACCATTAGGAAGTGATTGACTAAACGCGAAAGACGCTGAAATAATTGCTACAACTAAAAATAAATGTTTTTTCATGTGAGGTATTTTTTAACCTATTAAAAGTAACAAAAATGAATATATCCGCCAAATAACATTTACGGTTTAATTAACAATTCAATATTTGAGAGGTTTTGTGTGTTTAACTGAAAATTACGGTTAAATTTATACTGTTTTAAGTGAGACTTACTGTTAAAATAACTGTTTTACTGCTTTTATTAGAGAGCGTTTTGGGGTATTCTCAAAAGGGAAATTATTTTATTCATAATTATCTGCCCGCTCAATACAATGCTGCCGATCAAAACCGTTGCATTTTACAAGATATGTACGGCCGCATTTTCGCTGCTAATAACAATGGCTTATTGATTAATAATGGTGCCGACTGGGAGATCCTTGAACTCCCCTTTTTATGCTTGTCATTAGGAAAAAGTGAAAGCGAAGACATTTTTGTTGCAGGTGATGGTGACTTCGGGAAATTATCACAAAATAAAAATGGCCGTTTCAAATACGAATCATTAGATTCATTACTTCCTAAAAACGAAAAAGAATTGGGAAAATTCTGGTCGGTGATTCCTATAAAAGATCACGTTTATTTTTGTGCCAATCAGAAAATATATGATTATAACGGGAAGACTATAAAACTGATTTCGCCCGGCGAGGAGGGGTTTCATACTTTTTTCAATGTGGCCGATCATTTAATTGTTAGGGAAAAAGGGAAAGGACTCAAAATTTTATCATACAATAACGAATTTCTTCTTTTAAAAGGTGGGGAACAATTTGCTGATAATGAAAATCCGGTTCGTGGGATAATAAAAGGAGACAGTTGTTATTTTATCATTACACCACAATCTGTTTACTCATTTACTTTTAACAAAACACTTCCTGAACTATCTTCCATTCGAAAAATTAATACACCGGTAAATTCTTGGCTCAATAAAAAAACAGTGTATTGCTCTGCTAACATTGGCGATAAAAATTTTGCATTTGGTTCAGTTAACGGCGGCGTTGTTATTACTGATAATCATTTTAATCCCGTTAAATACATAAATGCCGAGAATGAATTACAAGATGACGGCGTAAATTATATTTATAATGATAACCAAGGGCATATTTGGCTCGCTCTTGCTAAAGGAATTAGTTTAATTGAGTTTAATAGTCCGATTACAAAATTCACAAAAGCTGATGGTATTACGGGAACCATTGAAGCTTGTGCCTTTTTAAATAACATTTCGTTTTTAGCAACAGATAAAGGCATTTTAAAATTCAATTCGCTTAATTCAAAATTTGAAGCCACTAATATTACAGAAGCCGCATGGTGTTTAAGTAATGTAAACGGACAATTATTAGCAGGAACAAAAACAGGGTTATATATTTTAGACAATAACACGTTTAAATTAATTTACGAAACCGAATGGGCTACGCATTTTATTTTTGCTCACCCTACTACTCCCGATTTAATTTATATAGGGACTGAAACGGGTTACGCAAAAGGTTATTTGAAAAATAAAACATTTACGCCTACAAAAGAATTATTTAATTTAAATGCTGATATAAGAACCATAGCCATAAATAATGATAATAGTATTTGTTTCGGAACACGAGAATCAGGGATTTATGTAGAAGGTGCCGGAAGTGATAATCCTGTTCAGCTTACACAAAAAGACGGATTACCAAGTTTAAATGAAAATTACATTTTGAATTACAAAGGCAATGTTTTAATTGGAACAGATATTGGTTTTTATAAATTAATTTCTCAAAGCAACAAACATTCGCTTGTACCTGACAATCGTTTTAAAGTCATTCAAAACAAATTTAATATTTTTAAAGCGATCGCGATTAATAATTCCGTTTGGCTAACTGGTAAGCGGGATAGTAAATCGAACGAATCATTAATGTGTTTAGAGGAAGGTGAAAATGGCTTTCAAATTAAATCCACGCAATTATCGCGTATTAAAATATCAGACACCAAATCGTTTTGCTTTGGCGATTCATTGGTTTATATAGGAACCAATAACGGTTTGTACTGTTATGATTTAGGATTAGAAACTCCTCGCTTTGGTTTAAACACATTTGTGAATTGCTTTCATTTCGGAAAAGATTCGGTAGAGCTACATTTTAATATTCATCCTCGCACTTCACTTAATCCTATTAAATTAGAGTATTCAAATAATTCTGTTGAATTTAAATTAGGCGCATCGGATTATATTGATAAAAACGAATTGTTGTTCGCCTTTTATTTAAAAGGTCAAGACACTTCTTACAGCCGTTACAGCAGTGATAAAGTGGTGAAGTTTGATCATCTTTACGAAGGCGATTATATTTTTCATGTGAAATCGAAAAACATTCTAGGAATTGAAGGTCAAGAAATAAAAATCGCATTCACTATTCTTCCACCCTTGTATCGTACTATTTGGGCGTATTGTATTTATGCGTTTTTAGTTTTAGTCTTGGTTTACTTCATTATCAAATTAAATTCGAAACGATTAATTGAACAAAATTTACGTCTCGAAAAAATTATAACAGAACGTACTAAGGAAATAAATAAACAAAAATTGGAGATTGAACACAAGAATCAGGAAATTACAGATAGCATTAACTACGCTAAAGGAATTCAGGATTCTATTTTACCAAGCATCAACGAAATTAAAAAAGTGTGGAATGATTTATTTGTGTTCTTCCAACCTAAAGATATTGTGAGCGGCGATTTTTATTGGTTCAAACAAATTAATAAAGATGAATTTTTAATTGCCTGCGCCGATTGTACAGGTCATGGCGTACCAGGTGGATTTATGAGTATGATTTGCTCTGATAAATTGCACGATGCAGCACGTGAAACCACAATTCCAAATGAAATTTTATTTAGAGCCAATAACAGCATTAAAGAAAGTTTACGTCAGCAAAACGAAGGCAAAAGTAAAGACGGCATGGAGATTTGCTTATTAAGAGTAAATTTAAAAACACGTGAAGTGTTATTTGCTGGTGCAAATCGTCAGTTGTGGGTAGTAGATGCTAAAACAAAAGCATTATCCGAATTAAAACCAACCAAAGCAAGTATTGCAAGTTTCACGGAATTTAATTTCAATTACGAACTCAACACTTTGAATTTAAATAAAGGTGATATTTTATTTATAAGTACTGATGGCTATCCGGACCAATTTGGCGGAATGCATGGAAAAAAATACATGAGTAAGAATTTCAAAAATTTCCTTGTAGAAAATATTGATTTACCAATTCAACAACAGGAACAGAAAATAAAATCAAACATCAATAACTGGATGCAAGGCTATGATCAGGTAGATGATTTATTGGTAATTGGGATTAAGCTTTAGTTTTCATTCTTAGAGCACTTCGTCAAGCTCAGTGTAATGTCTTATCTTAATCTACTTATGGTTAGGAAAGCTCACCATGACTCTGTCCTTCGAAAGAGTAATTACAATATTATTAACCAACATTTTTTCAAAAAGCTACAATTCGTAGCAACACTTTTTACTTTTAGTGTTTAATTTTGAAGTCTAATTAACAGTGAACTTATTCTATTAATATACGGGAGTCATGGTGAGCTTGCCGAACCATGAATGAATTATTAAATAACCCGGCTCCTGAGCTTGACGAAGGGGCTTTAAACCCAAATGAAAATGAAAGTTTATATTTTAAAATGTTCAGATAATTCCTATTATACAGGAGTAACAAGTGATTTAGAAAAACGAATAAAACAACATAAAGAAGGTGCATTTTTGTATTGCTATACGTTTGTCAAACGGCCAATTCAATTAATGTTTTATCGAGAGTTCGACGATAATATGAAAGCAATTAAATTCGAAAAACAAGTTAAAGGTTGGTCAAGAGCAAAGAAAGAAGCATTGATTAGTGGAGATATTGAAAAGTTAAAGGAATTATCCAATGAAAAGAGCAACGCTTCGTCAAGCTCAGCGTAATGTCTTATCTTAATCTACTTATGGTTCGGCAAGTTCACCATGACTCTAACCGCTGATTGAAAATTAATGAATGGTTCGTCCTGAGTTTATCGAAGGATCACCATGACTCTAACCGCTGATTGAAAATTAATGAATGGTTCGTCCTGAGTTTATCGAAGAATCACCATGACTGCGTACTTTGAATAAGGAATAACCAAAAAAGACGTTACTTATACCCTAACACAAACACAGCACAACCTAAATCCTCGCCATTTGTTCCAGCAGGGATATTGTAATCGATGTATACATGACGCGTACGGCTGATATCAAAAACAAATTCTTTTTCAAATTTATCTTTGTTGCTATATAATAGCTTACGGTTTTTGCTGTCTTTATCCTTGTTGTAAATACTAACTTCTAAAGTTTTCTTCAAAGCTTCGAAATTAAAAGCCAATCGGTATTTTTCTCCAATAAACATGGGTATCTCTACTTCCTTAACTTGGTCTTTTGTAGTGTGTTTTAAGCGCGTGATTTTGCTGCTGTCGTACTCATAAACATCTAACAAATTCTTTGCCTTATCTTTTAATCCTTTCGGATCACATTCAGTTGGCGTTTCCTGATAAAACGAAAAGGCAAACACTGAAATAAATAATAGTATATATAATTTTGAATTTTTCATACGTTTTATTTTTAACCTTTTACAATTGTGTTACGTGTTTCAATAATTTTATCACACAACTTATTTATTTCATCTTTATTAAATGTTGTTTTGGTATAATCTAACTCATCTAAATCCTTATCTTTTAATGCAGAGATAGAATTAAAATCCGTTTTAATAGAGGTTAAACTTTCAATTAATAAAACTATGTTCGCGTCATTTCCTTTTTGTTTTTCCAATACTGCTAAAATATTATCCACTAAACTCACCTGCTCTAGTATAGCAGGAACAATATTTTGCTCACCACTTTTATAAACTTGCGATGCAGAATATAAAGTTTCTATCCAAGCTCCCGCAAAAATTATAGTAGAGATATGTTGCTGATTACTTTTTTCTAAAACCAAATCAGTTTCCAATTGCAAATCAGAAATAATACTTAGTAAAGAATCATCCTTTCCTAAATTCATATTACTCTCGAAACGCTTAGCTAAATTATTGGCTTCAAAGGCACTGTTTAATCCTAACTCACCACCAATATCTTTGCTACCCTTTAAATAATTTTTACTTAAAGCATACTGCTTATTTAATAAACAATAAGCCATGTCGGCCGAATACACACCAAGATTAAGGGCTTTCACATAACTTGTTTTGTAATTCTTT
>JAYTSW010000155.1:0-2130 GCA_043745425.1 Sphingobacteriaceae bacterium
AGTTTTGCCGTCCTCCTTGGTGAGTTGCATTTTGTCACGGAGAATTTTGGCTCTGTCCCAGACGTTGCCTTTGTTGAGGTGGTTGAGGATTTGGACAAATTCTTTGTCGGTGAGAACGATATTGTTGTGCTTCTCAATTTTGGTTTTGAGATTGGCAATTAGTTCTTTTTCGGAGGTGATGGTGATTCTTTCGTAGCCTTGGTTGGCGAGTGCTGCGATTAGTTGGTTTTCAAGTGCTGATTCTGGTTGAGACATATTTAATTACGAATTTGGAATTACGAATTACGCTCGCAATTAATTTATACTTTATTTTTTAATGTTTTTTGAATTGCTCCTATGATTTTCAAGATTTCTTCACAATCTTTTATTAAGCTTTCACTTTGCTATACTGTTAGATAATCTGTGTCTTTCAAAATCCTAATCCAATAATGTGATTCTCGTGCTTCTTTGTAGGCAATTGAAAGTTTTGCAAAAAAATCTTTTTCACTTTGTCCACCTATGGCTTCTTCAATATTTGCACCGATGGAAGTTCCACACCGCAATAATTGTTTTGATAGTACATATTCGTGCTTATCGGACACAAGAAACTTATAAGCGTTTACAATTCTGAGAGCAAAAGCATAACTTTTTTGTTGTATCAAGTTATCCGTTTTCATATTTATTGTGGTTAAAGAATGTCGTAATTAGTAATTGAAAATTCGTAATTAACAAAACATTTGTTGTAAAAGCCCTTTTTTGAAGGTTTGTGTATCGGTGATTTGTTGGTTTATTTTTTCTATTTTTTCGTCAATTGCAGTTAGGAAATTGGCGATTTTTATTTGTTCTTCCTCAGAAGATGGCAGACATATTACCGAGCCATTTAAAAAATCAGAATTACCTATGTTCATTGTATTTTTAGCACCTTTTTGTACTAATGGATTCAGGTAATTATAAGTATTCTGCCATATTGAAAAATAGTAATCTAAAAATAACCCCAGAGTCTTGTTCTCTGGTTTAAAAACTGCATAAAGCACAGAAACAATCCCTTTTCTGTTTAATTTATTTTGTTTAATTATTCCAAAAGGAAAATCACTTGTTGGACTTTTTGTATAAATTATATCATTAGGAAAAGCAACCTTATAATTTGAAGTTTCTTCGGATGCATAAGAACGACCAAGATGTTCAATTTGATTTATTACTCCTTTCTCCTTCGCTACTGAAAATACCTCGTTAACATCTTTGGTCAAATTCCGAGTTTTGTGCTCATATAGAACTTCTCCCAAACTTTTATACTCCCACTCTGGATAATCTTCACTATTGTTGTTTTTGAATCTCAGTTGTTGCGAAAAGAGTTGTTGCATTATGCCTTTTTTGTATTCTTGGATTAGGCTTTTCTTTTCTTTGAATGCTTCGATTTTTTGGTCGGTGGCGGTTAGGAAATTGGCGATTTTTGTTTGTTCTGGTAGAGGTGGGATGTTTAAAAATATATTTGAAAGTCTGCCAGTTGAAATACCCAAAACTTTTGAACCTTGTGCTATGGTCATAATTTGCAACCTTATATTTCTTGATTGCATAATAAAACCACTAAATCCAGAACTCATTTTGTACAAGTCTGGACGAGCAATAAATGTGTGAAGACCTGCAAGTGTTTTCTCATTATTTAAATTTACAATTTCAATACACTTACCAATGTCGGCATAATCTTCAGAAGCATCTGCAATGATTAAATCACCTTCTTGACAGTAATTTGTTTCAGGAATTTTAGCAAGATTAATCTCCTCATTTATGAATGGTACAACTTCATTACAAATGTTAAACAGCGTTTTAAATTTGGTGTGAATGTCACCGTAATGAATGTTTTTAATACTTCCAGACAGGTAATTTAGATTCTCCCTCGAAAATGAATTCGTTGACCTAAATGAAAAAATATTTCCAAATGTTTTCACTTCCCAATCCTCCGTAAACTCAGAAAATCGTAATGTTGGTTTTAAAGTTGTCATACGTTTTAGTTATTGGTTAATAGAAGCTGTCTTAAATCTTCTTTGCTTGGTAGTACGGTTTGGTATCGGCTGGCAAAAATTTGGTCGTTGTTTTCAGGTAAGGTCATTTCTACCAATAAATCACTTTTCTTTTGGCAAAGGATAATCCCAA
>JAYTSW010000156.1:0-2121 GCA_043745425.1 Sphingobacteriaceae bacterium
GGCTACGAGATTGGCGGTAACGGCATTTACTTTCCCCAAATATTCTCCATCAATTTGAAAATGCACTTTCTTCCGGCTTTTCATCGTTAATGAATTAGTCTGATAAACTTTCGTTTTTTCTTCATCATAGCTTTGGTGAGAAACTACCATTTTGAAAACTTCCAAAAAGGAAATTTTCTTAATAACAATTACCTCAAAATATTCGTCGTCCAGATTTCCGATTGGGTTAATGACTGCCCCTGTTCCGTACATGGTACCGTTGGCAATCACCACCATAAAGGCTTTTAATTTAATTTTTTTACCATCAATTAGCATCTCAATATTCATGAATGAATTTTGTAAAAGAACTTTAATAGAGGCAACCATATAGCCCCACATTCCACGGACACCCTTAGATTCAAATTTCTTCATCAAATACGCATTCAACCCAATATCACTCAAATGAGTACAGAGTTGGTCATTAACGGTAGTGGTATGAATTTTTCTTATTTTCCCATCAATTATAACATCCAATGCCTTTATGGGGTCTTCGGGAATACCTAATTCTTTGGCTAATCCATTGGCCGACCCATTTGGCAAAATACCCAAAATGATGGAAGTTTGCATGATACATTCGGCCACTAATTTTACGGTGCCATCGCCACCAACGGCAATGGCTTGGGTGGGACAAAAAGCATTTAATCGTTCATTTATCGTTCCAAGATTACAGTTTTTTGTTAAAAAATAAAGTTCTATTGCGTAATTCAAATGACTAAAATATGCATTAATAATGGTTGCCCAATCATGAGAATTAGTACCAGAATTAGGATTTATCACAAAAAAAAATCGTTCATTTTCACGCTTTTCCATACACACAATTAAAAAAAACATTTAAAAAATTTAATAATCATCAATTCACAATTAGTTGACTTACAAGTATTTCTAAGCACTTTAATACGATTATGGATAAAGAATCATACCAACCAATATATACTATCAGAGTCTATCATGGCTATGGTCACCAAAGAAATATGGTGATTTACGGACACGTATTGGGATATAAGCCTGTACGTATTAGCCGATACACCAATAATCTATTCCTTAACATAATCCATCTCATCAGACTATTTTTTGTAAATCCAATTCCTAAGGTCAGGGTTCAGATGCAGTGGAATAATCAACACTTTTTTAGCACTACTGCAAAAGACGGTTTTTTTAAATTTGAATGGCAGTCAAATGAACACGTGGAGGCGGGATGGCATCAAATAATAGTCAATTCGATTGATTTTCAAGGCATTATTACCGCTGTGGGCGAAGGTAAGATATTTGTCCCCCATTCTACCCAATACGGCTTTATTTCTGATATTGATGATACAGTTTTAGTGTCTCATTCTTCGGAAACGGGCAAAAAATTAAGGGTAATGTTTACTAAAAATCCTCGAAGTAGGAAGACTTTTAGTGATGTAGTAAAATTTTATCAATTACTATCTCTCACTCATACCACACCCGAGTTACTGAATCCTTTTTTCTATGTTTCCAGTAGCGAATGGAACTTGTACGATGATTTGAACGAATTTTTCAAGCATAATGATTTACCAAAAGGAGCTTTTTTATTGAATAGTATTAAAAAATGGTATCAACTTTTGAGTACAGGCAACACCAAACATCAAGGTAAATTTATTCGAGTAATTAGAATCTTGGAGGCATTCCCCAAGCAAAAGTTTATACTATTAGGTGATAATTCGCAGCGTGACCCCGAGATTTATGCTTCAATTGCCAATAAATATTCAGACCGAATCATTGCTATTTATATCAGAAATGTTCGAGAAAGTAAAATAGAAATCACTTCACAATTATTTTCGAGCATTGAAGATAAACAAATTTATGCTTGCCAATTTAATCATACCGATGAAGCCATCAATCATTCAAAATCTATTGGATTACTAAAAGACGAGCTTAATAATGGGAATTAAATTCCCCGAAATTGTTTGAATTACTCAATTAGCAGTTTGGTATAAAAATTTCAGAATATTGATTATAGAATAATATATTAAATTATAAATTTTTAAATCAATTAAGTATTCGTTTAAAATTAGTTTATGTTATTTTTAGTATCTTCGTTGTATGGGACGAGTCAATACT
>JAYTSW010000157.1:0-2120 GCA_043745425.1 Sphingobacteriaceae bacterium
GATAGATATCGATGTAAACATTCATTACCCTTGTAAAAAATTTGAAGGCAGTAAAAAAGAAGCTTCTAATTTTATTGATGTTTCAGCTTTAAGCTGGAAAGACGGAGAAAAAATTGCAGCTACTTTTAGTAATTACGGTAAAAAAACATCTGATTTATTTTCTCCGGGTGTCGATATTTATTCTACGGTACCAGAAGGAAAATATAAAGATGCAAGTGGTACGAGTATGGCAGCTCCGGTTGTGGCAGGCGTAGCAGGCGTTTTAAAATCATATTTTCCTGAGCTAACACCAAAACAATTAAAAAAGATTTTAGTAGAATCGAGCCGTAAAGATTATAAAGAAAAGAAAGTAATTAAACCCGGAACGAAAGATGAATTAGTGGAGTTTGATGAATTAACTAAATCAGGCGGTTTAGTAAATTTATACGAAGCCGTTAAAATGGCACAAGGTATGGTGAAAGTGAAAGGGTAAACGAATTACGAGGTGCGATTGTAGAAGTACGAATGAAAAAAATAAAGAAGCCTGGACAGTTTGTTCGGGCTTTTTGTTTTGACGATTATTCATTGTACAAGCTCACCATGACTCTGTCCTCTGAATAAAAAGTTTCAATGTCATGCTGACCGCCGAAGGCGCTAATCAGCATCTCAATAAAAAAAAGCCCTCGGTTTAACCGAGGGCTTTTTTATTGTTATTAACGCAGGTAAAGCATCTCTCTATACTTCGGCAATGGCCAAGTATTATCGTCAACTATGTTTTCTAATTTATCAACGTTGTAGCGAATGTCATCAAAGTACGATTTTACTTTATCGCAATAGGCGTGTGCTTGTTTTTTTGCGCCTACTAAATTGTTAGCTTTTTTACGCTCTTCTGTCATATCATCAGCAGCTTTTTTAATTGTAGAAACGCGTTCGCTTATTTCTTTAATTAATTGCAATTGAGTTTCACTTGCTTTTTTATAATCGTCGCCTGATAAAATATTTTTCAATCCACTTACATTATCAACTAATACTTTTTGGTAGTTAATAGCGGCAGGAATAATTTGGTTCTCCACCATATCCACCATAATACGACTTTCAATTTGAATTTTTTTAGTGTAAGTCTCTAAGCTGATTTCGTAACGAGCTTCTTGTTCGCGGTGATTTAAAATTCCTAACGATTCAAACATCTCTAATGATTTTTTTGAAATCATGGCTTCTAGCGCGCCTGGAGTTGTTGGAATATTATTTAAGCCACGTTTTTTTGCTTCTTCTTTCCATTCGTCACCATAACCATTTCCTTCAAAACGAATTTTTTTACTCGCGATGATATATTTTTTCAATACTTGGAAAATTGCTTCATCTTTTTCTACTTTTTTCTCAATTAAAGCATCCACATCGTTTTTGAAAGCAATTAATTGTTCGGTAACAATTGCATTTAATACGGTCATTGGTCCGCCGCAATTAGCAGAAGAACCAACCGCACGGAATTCAAATTTATTTCCTGTAAAAGCAAAAGGTGAAGTTCTGTTCCTATCTGTATTGTCTAATAAAATATCAGGAATTTTCCCGATGTTTAATTTTAATGCCGTTTTTTGTTCTGGACTCATTTTCCCAGCGGTAACTGATTTCTCAATTTCATCAAGCGCTTTCGACAATTGCTCTCCTAAAAATACACTCATAATTGCGGGAGGAGCTTCGTTTGCACCTAAACGATGATCGTTATTAGCCGATGCAATAGAAGCACGTAATAAATCAGCATGCTCATGCACAGCCATAACTGTATTTACGAAGAACGTTAAGAACTGTAAATTTGTTTTAGGAGTTTTGCCTGGTGATAATAAATTTTTTCCGGTGTTTGTAGCTAAGCTCCAGTTATTATGTTTACCACTTCCATTTACACCTGCGTAAGGTTTTTCGTGAAGAAGAACTCGGAAGTTATGACGGATGGCAACTTTTTCCATTACATCCATTAATAATTGATTATGATCAACAGCTAAATTTGCTTCTTCAAAAACCGGAGCGCATTCAAATTGACCAGGAGCAACTTCATTGTGTCTTGTACGAACCGGTATTCCTAATAAATGTGATTCGTATTCGAAGTCACGCATGTAAGCTGAAACTCTTTCCGGAATTGAACCCCA
>JAYTSW010000158.1:0-2116 GCA_043745425.1 Sphingobacteriaceae bacterium
AATTAGTTATACCTGATAACGAACCGGGTTCTTCAATTATGCCGGGTAAAGTAAATCCAACTCAGCCTGAAGCTATGACCATGGTTTGCGCGCAGGTAATAGGTAACGACGTGGCCGTTAGTATTGGCGGCAGCATGGGACATTTTGAATTGAATGTATTTAAACCGGTTATTGCTGCTAACGTTTTACAAAGCGCCCGTTTAATTGGCGATGCTTGCGTAAGCTTTAGTGAGAAATGTGCTGAAGGAATTCAGGCAAATTTACCGATCATTAAACTGCACTTAGAAAATTCATTGATGTTGGTTACAGCATTGAATACGCATATTGGTTACGAGAAAGCCGCTAAAATTGCTAAGACCGCACACAAAGAAGGTAAAACTTTACGCGAGGCAGCGATCGGCTTAGGCTACGTTACCAACGAACAATTTGACCTATGGGTACGACCTGAGGACATGATAGGAAGTTTGAAATAGAAATTAAGGAGGCGAGAGTCTCCTTTTTTGTTTTGGAGTTTTCGTTAAAAAAATCCGGAATCCTTTTACTTACTGTTTGATTATTTTTTGAACGTAGATTATTCCTGAGTCGTCAATTAATTTTACAGTATAAATACCTTGAGCAGCATCCAATAAATTAATTTCAGTGATCAAGCCCGTGAAAGTTTGTCGAACTAATAGTTGCCCCAAATTATTATACACTTCCGCACTTAAATTATTATGAAAACTGCTTAAAGCGATTGTAATTCTGCCGTTATTTGGATTTGGATAAATATTTACAGAAATACCTTTTTCAGCCAAAGATTTATTTAACTCAGTACATGTGCTCACTGACTGAGTAATCGAACTTGTATTTTTGCATCCAAAACCATCAATTCCGGTTACTGAGTAACTTGTGATTAATGTTGGGCTCACAATAGCCATTGATGTTATTGAACCAGTGCTCCACGTATAACTTGCCGCCCCGCTTGCTGTTAATGTACTTGTCTGTCCCACACAAAGCAATGAATTACTCGTGGTTGCGCTAATGATTGGCAAGGCATTTACAATAAGATTAACTGAATTTGTACCAACACACCCATTGCTATTCGTGCCAGTAATATAATAACAAGTTGTATTAAACGGCGAAACCATAATATTTGAACCTGTTTGACTTGTACTCCACGTATAACTATTGGCTCCACTTGCCGTTAATGTTGCATTATTACCTACACAAACAGCCGTTGGGTTAGATAATGCGGTTACTGAAGCAGCGGGATAGACTGTAATATTTTGACCATAACTTGCCGTTCCGGATGAACTAGTGACCATTAAATTCACTGAATATGTTCCAGGACTTATCCAACTCACAGTTGGATTTTGCAAAGTAGATGTTGTAGGGGTAGCACCGGCAAAAGTCCATTGATAACTTGTAATTGGACCGGAAGATAGATCGCTAAAATATACAGGGCTTCCAACGCAGGCTGTATTATTACTAAATGAAGGGGTTAAAGCTGAAGGAGTAACAGAAGTACAAACAAGACTATCGCTTGAATTCATTCCTGTCGGGGCATAAGAATAACTTATTACTGGCGAAATTGAGTTAACGGCACTGCTAGCATTCACAACAGTAACAGATAATGTCCCAGGAATAATTGAAAATGTATTTCCTATACAGGAAGGTAAACCTGTAGAATCACCCTTTATAAAATCAATGGTATAGTTTGGAATAAAAGGTTTTGTACCGACTATTGCAACACCATAATCATGAGTTGATACAATTTTATATACTGATGAGATAGGATTCCACGCATTAAGAAAATTTCCCAATGAATCTGTTTTAAATATAGCCCTTGTTCCGATATTCGAACTATACTCTTGCAATGCGGAACACATAAATATATTTCCTTTACGATCAAATGCCAATGAGCGTCCGCGCTG
Organism: Sphingobacteriaceae bacterium; assembly: GCA_043745425.1. Lineage (GTDB taxonomy): Bacteria > Bacteroidota > Bacteroidia > B-17B0 > Aurantibacillaceae > JAHEYG01. The sequence goes on from JAYTSW010000158.1 coordinate 1,914, forward strand.
AGCACTACCATAATTGTATGTTTTAAGCCATAATATATTACCCATAGAATCGGCGGAAAGAATAAATGCCGAAGTTGAAGAAGTATTTAACCCTCCTGTAAGATAAATTTTCCCGCTTTTTGAAATTTGCATATCAGCAGGAGTTGAAACAAAACCACCAATATCAATATTTTTCGCCCAAATTATATTAAGTGAAGAATCGA
>JAYTSW010000159.1:0-7677 GCA_043745425.1 Sphingobacteriaceae bacterium
GGTGAAATTGTAGAAAAAGGCACAGTTGAAAAGCGGACCCCCATTTTATCAGAGGCAAGTCCGTGCCCCGACGCACTGCCTTTACTAATAAAAAAGGAAATAAAATATTTTTGACCAATTACAAGTGTGTTAGTTAATGGAGCTCCCATTATTTCCCTATAGTTTGGACTTGTCCCAGTATTATCAAAAGCCATAAACCCAGCATAGGCAGTGCCAGATTTTGGCCATTGGAAGCCACCGACACAATTTGGTGGATAAATTCCAGAAGTTGTTGAACAAATGTTGTAATAATCTGGAGTCGATCTATAGGCTGACCAGCTTAAACATTTATTCATTTGGTCTAATGTTGTTGGGCAATTCGTATAAGTTTCAAAACTTGGATTAGGCACAAGATTTATTTGCGAGAAAGAAAAATGAGAAAAAATTGAAAGAAAAGAAATGAGATATATTTTACCTTTTATAAGCATTATATAAAGGTATAACAATAAAGCACAAATGCAAATGAGATTTGAAGAATGAGAGTCGTTAAACCGCAACTACCGCCTTAATATGCGGATGTGGATTATAATTTTCTATAGTAAAATCTTCAAACTTAAAATCAAAAACAGATTTCACATCAGGGTTTATTTTTAAAGTAGGTAAAGGCCTGATATCTCTGCTTAATTGCAATTTAGTTTGTTCAATATGATTGGTGTATAAATGCGCGTCACCCAATGTATGAATAAATTCTCCGGGCTTTAAATTACAAACCTGCGCTACCATCATTGTCAGCAATGCATACGAAGCAATATTAAAAGGTACTCCTAAAAAAATATCAGCGCTACGCTGGTACAACTGACAAGATAATTTTCCATTCGCTACATAAAATTGAAAGAAGGCATGGCATGGAGGTAATTTCATGTTATCAATATCTGCCACATTCCAAGCACTAACAATCAAGCGACGAGAATCCGGATTTTTCTTTATCATCTCCACCACTTTTGTAATCTGGTCGATAGTACCACCATTGGCAGTTGGCCAACTTCGCCATTGGTGACCGTAAACCGGACCTAAATTTCCATTTTCATCAGCCCATTCGTCCCAAATACTAACACCATTATCTTTTAAATATTTTATGTTGGTATCACCTTTTAAAAACCAAAGTAATTCATGAAAGATAGATTTAGTATGCACTTTTTTTGTTGTGAGTAAGGGAAAGCCTTCTGCTAAATCCATACGCATCTGGTAACCAAAAACACTTATGGTTCCTGTTCCGGTACGGTCTTCTTTTTTCACCCCATGCTCTAAAACATGGCTCATTAAATCGTGGTACTGCTTCATTTGGTATTAATCTTGATTATAGTATCAATTGGTGAAAATAAAAAATCCCCTGCTTTAACGGCAGAGGATTTATAAATAATTTTAAACTAAAGCCTTATTTCATCAAGGTTACATGCCCTGCAAACTCTTTACGTTCAGAATGAGCACTGCTAGTGGATTTTATTTTGTACAAATAAACGTCTGATGGACATAAAGAGCCTCTAATGGTTCCATCCCAGCCTTTTGTGTAATCATTTGTTTTAAATATTAATGTGCCCCAACGGTCGTAGATAAGAAATTCATACTTATCTGGCATCCATCCCATTCCTTTAGGCTGAAATAAATCATTAATACCATCTCCATTAGGAGTAAATGCGTTTGGAATGTACATCGTGAAATCTTCAATCACTTCTAAAACTTTAATCAAAGTATCGGTACAACCCAAAATGTTAGTTTGAATAATGGTAACAGGATAATTTCCGATTTCAGAATATTGGTGATTAGGGTTTTTTACAGTTGATGAGTTACTGCCTGGTGAATGAACCATATCTCCAAAATCCCAATATTGAGCAACAATAGAACCACTCGCTGATGTACTGGCGAAGTTTACAACATTTTCAATATAACTAACCTCTGTTGGATCCCAAGTAAAGTCTGGGCCCGGACGCGGGAAAGCTGTTATTACAAAAGGCGCTTTATTAACCGATTTACAACCGTTCACATCAACAATTGTAGTTGTTATAGAATAAGTTCCTGCCGTTTTAAAACAAACATTAATAGGGTCGCCTGATGCAGTAATGTTATTTCCGAAATTCCATCCTATACTTACAGCTTGAGGTGAAGAATTACTTTGCATATCAATACACAAAGGCACACAACCCTGAATTTTTATAGCACTAATGTTTGGCTGAGGTAATGGATTTACAAATATGACGAATGTTGTATTAATGAATTGTGTTGGACAGGCCACATCGTTTGCAGTAATAGTATAGAATGTAGAATTAGAAGGTGAGGCTACACTGTGAATTCCGAATGGAGGCATTAAGCCCGTGTTCGGTGACCAAACAATATTATAAACGCCGCTTCCGCCAATAACAGATGTGCTTATGCTAACTGTATCGCCTTTACAAATAGTTTTATTTCCAGGTACTACCGAAAAATTAATTGGTGATAAAACGGTCACAGGAATACTGTCAGATGTTGTACAACCATTTACATCCACCACTAAAATATAGATACCCGATTGATTTGTATTTACATTAGGGATATTTAAATTTTGAGTATTAGAACTGTATCCACCAGGACCAGTCCATGTATAAGAAGTCGCGCCTCCAGGGCCTGGAATTACTAAAGTAGTGTTATCACAAATATTCGGTAATGGTGCTAAAGTAAATGTTACTTTAGGTTTAATAGTTACATTAACGCTATTGGTTGTAGAACACACAACAGCATTTTGAGTGAAGAAGGCAGTAACAGTATAAACACCTGTCATGGTTGGAACGGAATTTGAAAAAACAGGATTTTGTGCAGCAGACGTAAATCCGGCAGGACCATTCCATAAATAAGAAATAGCGTTAGCTGCACCTGCTGATAAATTAAAAGGAGTATCCTGACAAATACTAACCACAGAAGGAGCCACTGTGACCTGTGACACCGGAATAACTGTAACTGTAGTTGTATTCGTTGCGGTACAAACCAAAGTACCCGTAGTAACCGATGTGGTAACAACATAATTACCACTAGCAGATGGTAAAACATTAGTTAAAACAGGATTTTGAGTAGCTGAAGTATATCCTACAGGACCATTCCAATTATAAACAACTGAAGTGCCAGTTGCTAATGAAGTAAGATTAACAGAACTGCCCTCACAAACTGTAGAAGCAGAATTAATAGCAACTGTTGGATTTAAAACTGTAATACTAGTGACTGTAGTAACTGTAACAACAGTACTTAAATTTGGATCGGTACCTACTAAAGTAACTGTATAGTTAGTTGTAGTTGAAGGGCTCATTGTAAAGTTGATAGCACTTCCTATTGAAACGTTTCCTCCGGGTGTAATTGTAGCTGACGCTCCTGTTAAAGTTGTTGTGCCAGATAATACAGCTGAAGAACCTAAACAAATTGTTTTTCCGGGAATAACGAATGGATTGCAAGATAAACCTGCGCTTCCAGTATTTGAGAAAGTAACAGGTGTGTTTACGCCACTATAGTTTGAGATACAAATTACAAATTGTTGTCCTGCCGTTACACTTAAAGGTGGTTGAAAATTTCCAACGTTACCACCTACCGGAGGAGGCCCCATTCCTGTTCCACCAATACTCGTTGCATTCCAGTTACAAGCTGCAGGAGGTAAAGTGTTAGCGAAAATTGATGCGCAAGAAGTTGGAGTATAAGGCCACATAGCCCAATCATAATAACCAGCTTGTGGATTTGCACTACCAGCTGCGCCAAACGAAAAACCTAAAGTTCCAGTGCTTGATACAGTTAATAATAACCATTGCGGTCCGGGACCTTGAGATAATAAACAACCAGAGTTTGAAGGGCCAGTTGGACTATTACCATTTCCTGTTTGAGGATTTGTTGTAGGATTAGAAACATTTAAACCTGTAGTTAAACCTGTACCCATACTTGAAGTAAACTGAAAGTTAGGGTTATTACAAACAGGTTGCGCAGCATTACAAGCAGCAGCATTCTGAGATTGAAGCTTAAAACTAAAAAGAGTAACAATACTTATGAAAATTATCTTTCTCATTCTATTTTATCGTGTAATTAATTTTTGAATTGCAGAAAATATCGAGCCTTGTGCTAAGTTTTCGTAAACCACGTTTCCGCTTTCATCAAAAACAATATTGTACCCTGCGGGTTTTTCTTTTAATAAATTTATAATGTCAGAGTTATCCGACGGTATTTTTATCGCCTTTGTAATTCCGTCTTTCTCTAAAGTAATATCAGTATTTACAGGATCACTGTCTAAATTAATGTTCAATACAATAATTCCATTCTTACCACCTTTTAGTTTAGCAAATTCGTAAGTCTTATAAGCTTCATCAAATTCATCATTAATGGCGCGACTTACTTTGTTATTTACCGACCAAATATTAATGGCGATTAAACGGTTATTTACAACTTCTTTGGTTTGATTACTTACAAAAGAATTAAGCTTATTATATAAGCTAACTTGAGCATTGCTTAAAAAAGCTCCTAAAACAAACATTGATATATAAAATCCTCTCATAATCTTCAATACAAAATTAGCTATTTAAAAGCCTTTAGAGCCTAAATTTCAATCATTTATAAGCTCGATTCACTCAATTTTTGGATTCTCAAGTGTTAAAATGAACTAAAAAAGATCCTTTATCAGGAGCTTTACTTCATCGAGGCTATTGTATTTAGAAAAGGAGAAACGGAAAGAATTTTTTATTTCTATATCGGAAATGCTCATCGCCTTTAAAACATGTGATGGCTCGCTGGTGCCGGTCGTACAAGCTGAACCACTTGAAAAAGCATACTTCTTTAATAAGGTTTGAATTTTTAAAGAAGAAGGAAAAGTAATATTTGACGTATTATATAATCTTGATCTTGTGCTTCCATTTATTCGCAAACCTTCCATATCCAACAATTGATGTTCGAAATACGCGCGCAATTTTGAAACTTCAGTATTATTGTCCCACATTTCTTTTTGTGTTAATTCACAAGCTTTACCTAGACCAACAATTAATGGAACGTTTAAAGTTCCCGCACGATGATTATTTTCTTGCGCACCTCCGTGTAATAACGAAACCATATTTACTCTTGGATTTTTCCGTCGTAGATATAAAGCGCCAATGCCTTTTGGTCCGTAAAATTTATGGGCACTGAAACTCAAACAATCAATTCCCAAATCATTTACGCTCAATTGTGATTTGCCGACGTATTGTGTCGCATCTGAAAAGAAAATGATATTGTGTTCTTTAGCTATTGCAGAAATTTCTTCGAGAGGCTGAATAACTCCTGTTTCATTATTTGCCGCCATTACCGAAATTAAAATGGTAGTTGATTTTATTGCAGACTTCAATTCATCCACATCAATTAAACCTTCTTTATCTACATTCAAATAAGTTATGTCTGCACCTTCTTCTTTTAAATACTCGCATGTATCTAAAACCGCTTTGTGTTCGGTGGAAACAGTAATAATATGATTGCCTTTTGTTTTGTAGGCTTTAAAAATTCCTACAATCGCAGTATTGATTGCTTCAGTTGCACCGGAAGTAAAAATAATTTCTACAGGTTCTGCTCCAATTAAATCAGCTACTTGTTGTCTAGCTTTTTCAACTGCAGCATCTGCAATCCAACCAGCTTCGTGTAATTTACTTGATGCATTTCCATAATGTTGGGAAAAATAAGGCAACATCACTTCAAGAATCCTATCATCCACTTTTGTTGTTGCATTATTATCGAAATAAATTAAATCACTCATAGCTTATTTAGTACATTTGCGAACCAATGTTTAAAGGTATAAATAAACATCAATTGTGGCTCCATTTTATTGTGTTAATCTGGGGCTTTTCGCCAATACTGGGAAGGTTTATTACCTGTTCTACTATGCAATTGGTTTGGTTTCGGATTCTGTTTACGCTTGTTATCATTTCCGCTTATATTTTAGTAACTAAAACCAGTCTAAAGGTTAGCAAAAAAAATCTGTTCAAATTAGCGGTTATTGGAATTATAATTGCCATACACTGGGTTTGTTTTTATGGTGCCATTAAAGTATCTAACGTATCGGTTACAATGGCAGCTTTTTCAACAGGGACTTTATTTACCGCCATCATTGAACCTATTATTTTAAAGCGAAAAGTGATTTGGTATGAAATATTAATTGGCTTAATTATAATTGGTGCCATTTGCATGATTTTTTCGGTAGAAATTACCTACTGGCAGGGTATTGTATTGGGAATTCTAGCTGCTTTTACTTCCGCTATTTTTTCAGTATTAAATTCTTTAATGGTAAAAGAAGTCAAACCCACTGCCATCTCGTATATAGAACTATGTTTTGGATTGATAGGACTAAGTATTTATTTAGCTTTCACAGCAGGCTTTACTTCCGATTTCTTTGTGTTGAATAACCAAGCCATTTTAGGTTTAGTTTTATTAGCCGGGATTTGCACTGCCTTCCCTTTTATTGCAAGTGTTAGTTTGATGAAACATTTAAGTCCGTACACCATTAACCTCACCGTAAATATGGAAACTGTTTATGGAATCATACTTGCGATTTTTATTTACAACGAGAATCAGGAATTAACTTCTACATTTTATGCAGGTGTAATGGTAATTTTGTTTGCTGTTTTCTTTAATGCTTGGTTAAAAGGTAAACACGATAAAAAACATTTAATTACTTAATACTTTACTAATTTTTCAACACAGAGAAACAGAGGAAAAGAGTTGCACAGAGTTTACCTGTTACATATTGATTTATAAGAACAGTATTCGCAGACATCTTCATCTTCTGTTTGAACAAAAGGGTTTTGTTCATTATAAATTTCCTGAATAAACGAAATTAGTTTCATTTCAAACTCCTCTAGCAATTGCTTATTGAATTGTAAAGGAGTTTTGTTTTGCGTAATAAAACGAGGTTCTTTTTCGAATTTTTTAAATGGGATGATACAAGGCTTTATTTCTTGAGGTTGCGCTAAATTATTTTTACTAACTAACCAAGCGTATAAAAATAATTGTAAAATCTTGTCGAACTTTTTATCAGTAAACAACTCATCAAAATCAGAAAATTCAAATTTATCATTGGTCCGTACAGAACTCTTGTAATCAATTACCCTAAGCGTATTCCCTACTCTGTCAATTCTATCCGCTTTACCTTTTATAAAAATAGTTGTTGGTTTATTATTGAGATTTATAGTTAAAGACGTTTCTAATTCCTTTTCGAGAGCAACAATAGTTAAATCAGTTTTATTTAATTCTTTAATGTATTTGTTGTCAAAATCTAATAATTTGCCAACGTAAACTTTTAATACACTTTGTTGTAAAAGATTTTTACCCTGAAACGCTTCTGATTTTGAAAAATAATTAAGGAATTTTGATTCAACAGTTTCCGAAATTTTCTTTTTTAACTCCTTGATATCTGCTGTAGTAATATTTTTATTAATGAACGGCGTATATAAGAACTCTAACGATTCATGTAAAATTGAACCGAATGTATTTGCTTCTGCTGATTCTTCTAGTTCAACTGATTCTTTTAATCCCGCTCCGTATCTGAAATAAAATTTAAGACTACAATCTTTAAAAGTAATAAGTGATGAAGGCGATAATCCTGAATATTTATCATTAACTGTCGCTTTCTTATAAATACGCTCAAGTGAATCTGCTGTTTTCGGAATTATAATCTCTGAT
>JAYTSW010000160.1:0-2094 GCA_043745425.1 Sphingobacteriaceae bacterium
TCACTATGGAAAACTTCAGAAAGGGTATTTCCTTCTGGGTCTTTGCTTCTTAAATCTTCTAATATAATAGTAATCCCTTTATTTAAAAAGGCTAACTCACGCATACGATTAGCAAGCGTTGCATAATTATAGGTTCCTTCAGTGAAGATGGTTAAATCAGGAGTAAACGTTACTATAGTACCTCTACTGGTAGTATCCCCAACTACTTTTGCAGGATACTGAGGAATGCCTTTACGGAATTCTTGCATCGTAATTTTGCCATCACGGTGAACTTCCGCTATTAATGGGTCAGATAAGGCATTTACACAACTTACACCAACGCCATGTAAACCACCAGATACTTTATAAGTGTCTTTATCAAATTTACCACCCGCATGTAATACCGTCATAACAACCTCTAATGCTGATACGCCTAATTTTGGGTGAATTCCTGTTGGAATACCGCGACCGTCATCTTTTACACGAATAGAGTTGTTTTCTAAAATAGTAACCGTAATGTCTTTACAATGACCAGCTAATGCTTCGTCAATGGAGTTATCTACAACTTCGTAAACTAAATGATGTAATCCTTTAAATCCAATATCACCAATATACATGGCTGGACGTTTTCTTACTGCCTCTAATCCTTCTAATACTTGAATATTATCAGCACCATAATTTGTCTTATCTGTAGCGGTTGTTTCTTCCATAAGTTTTGAAATCTTCTAATTAAGTATATAATCCTTAAATATACCGATTTTATTGGTATTTACAGCAAACTCCTTTGGTGTTTTTACTAACAAATGTTAATAAAAAACAGCCAAAAAATGCCAATTATTTATAATAGAAATTTGGTAATTTGAAATTGATTTTTCTGAGATTTAATTTTAAGAAATCAGCGGTGAAAGTACTTGAAATTTTAAAGTTAAAAAACAGAAAACGATATAGGTGTACGTTTGTTTAATTTTCGGATAATTGATTTTTAAAAAAATCATAAACTAAATTAGCTTTTGAATTACCAATAATAACAGACAATTCGGCGAGTGTTGCTTCTTTAATATGTTTTACTGATTTTAACTCGGTCAATAATTTTTGTGCGGTTTTATCACTGATGCCTTTTATTTCGGATAATTCCGTTTTAAAAGTTTCTCTGCTTCGTTTGTTACGATGGTGCGTAATACCAAATCGGTGGGCTTCATCACGTATGTGTTGAATTATTTTTAAGGTTTCCGAGCGTTTATCTAAATACATTGGAATGGAATCGCCCGGAAAATAAATTTCTTCCAAGCGTTTAGCAATACCAATAACGGTAACCTTTCCCATCAAGTCTAACTTTCTTAAACTCATGATAGCAGCGCCTAATTGCCCCTTACCACCATCAATCACAATTAATTGAGGAAGTGGAAGTCCTTCTTCTATCACTCTTGAATAGCGTCTAAAAATAACTTCTTCCATAGTAGCAAAATCGTCCGGACCAACAACCGTTTTTACATTATAATGTCGGTATTCTTTTTTAGCAGGTTTACCATCAATAAATACAGGCATAGCACTTACTGCATAATCGCCTTGTATGTTTGAATTATCAAAACCTTCAATACGACGAGGCTCTTCTCTCATTCGTAAATCCTTCATCATTTGCTGCATGATGCGATCGGTGTGTCTTTCAGGATCAATGATGGCTAATTGTTTTTCGCGCTCTCGTTTATAAGCCTCTGCGTTTTTATAACACAAATCCAGTAAATGTTTTTTATCACCAATTTTTGGAACAACGTATTTTGCATTTTCAAATAGCAATTCAGGTTCAAATGGAACAAATATTTCTTTGCTTAAAGAGTTGTACCGAATTCTAATTTCATTGATAGCGAACACAAGCATCTCTTCGTCCGTTTCATCTAACTTTTTTTTAAGCTCCAATGTTTGCGCCTGAATGATGGTTCCATTCATCACTTTAAAATAATTGACGTAGGCGGTTTTCTCGTCACTTAATATGGCAAATACATCGGTGTCGGTAATAGAAGGATGAACAATAACTGATTTACTTTGATATTTTTCGAGCAACTCTATTTTCTTTTTTAAAACAGAAGCCTCTTCAAACTCCAGTTTATCGGCATGCTC
>JAYTSW010000161.1:0-2094 GCA_043745425.1 Sphingobacteriaceae bacterium
ATGGAGAAGAATTGACCTCTAAGGCAATAAGGAGTCATTTAAAAAACTTTTTAAATAAGACTGATAAAGTAGTTGAGCCGAAGTTTTTTGAAAGTTTAACACAATATTTAAAGGTTAAAGAGGGAAAATTATCCTTTAACTATTTGAGAACAGTAAAAACTTTACAGAATCATTTATTAGAATTTCAGACGAAAGAAAAATATAAAATAGATTTTAAAAATATTGATTTAGCATTTTATGAATTATATACCTCTTTTCTATTTAAAAAAGGGTTAACTAATAATACTGTAGGAGTTGATATTTCAAGATTAAAACGGTTTTTAGATTGGTCTCAGGAAATGGGATATAATTCCTCCACGTTCTATAAAAATAAAAGTTTCAAGGCTATCGAATCGGAAACAGAGATGATCACTTTAACTGAAGAGGAACTTTTCAAAATATATAACCTCGACTTGACTAAGAATAAAAAACTACAAAATATTAGAGATTCGTTTTGTTTTGGTTGTTTTACTGGACTTCGCTACTCGGATATTGAGAAGATTAGGAAAGAAAATTTTCGAAACGGGGAGTTAATTATTACTATTCAGAAAACAAAAGAGCATACAAATATTCCTCTTAATGACTATGCAAAAGAGATTTTATTTAGAAATAATTTTCATTTACCCATGATCAGTAATCAAAAGAGCAATGAATATTTAAAGGAACTATTGAAACATTGTGAGATTGATACTTTGGTAAAAGTTACTCGATTTAGAGGTTCAGAACGTTTAGAAGAAATCAAACCAAAGTATCAATTAATCAGCACTCATACTGCTAGGCGAACTTTCGTTACTCTTTGCCTTGAAAAAGGTTTACGACCTGAGGTTGTTATGTCTATTACAGGTCATAAAAATTATAAGAATTTTAAGAAATATATTCAATTAACAGATAAGGTTAAAATTTCAGAATTAAAAAGGGTTTGGACAAAACCGAACGAAGTTGTATTACTGGCAGTTTAAAATGAACCAAAATATGTTTGTAACCTACGAGTTTCCAAATTTACAATTATTGCAGGAATATAAAAAGGATTTCGATTCTCTTAATTATATAGAAAAATTAAGATTTTGGGATGAAAAGGAATTACGATGTGAATATAGTTATGCAATTAAAGAAGAGGCTGATCATGTTAATGGAATTGAAGGCAGTCGTGACTTTCTTACGATTATTCCCCAGAATAAAGAAGAAAAATATTTGTATAATGAATGGATTTATGAAAAGGCAAAGAAAGAGTATCAATGTAATTTAGATTCATTAATTGAAAAATTTGAAATAAAAGTAGAAGAGGAGGATGCCAACGAATTCGAATATGCAAAATCCGAAATTGATTTAATTGAATCCTATTACGCAAACGATAAGGAGTTAAAATTGAAAAATTTTAAAACAATATCATTAGGTTATGAAACTTCCATAACTGGTGATCGAAAATTTCTATTTGAAACTAAATTTTTCGAATATGATGAAATTTGCCGTTTCAGACGTGGTTTTACACTTGAAAAATATGTTCGATTTTTAAAGGATCGAATAAAAGAAATTGAATCAGGAACATTGGTAAAAAAGGGCAAAACCTTTAAATGGATTGGTACCAAAACAGAACTTTCGGAATTAATTTATGCTCTTTATTTAAATAATAAAATCAATAATGGCACAAGTGCCGTTACATTAAAAGAGCTGAAAGAGACTTTTGAAATATTATTTAATGTTTCCATTTCCGATATAAATAATTTATTACGACCTGCATTAACCACATATAAAAGGGCAGGAAAGAGGGGTGAGAATTTTTTTACTTACAAATTGCTACAAAGTATTTTAAACTTTAAAGAAGAGCAATAATATTTATTTTATTATGCCATAATATGACCTAATAAAATAGGTAAAGTCTGTTTGCAATTTTGATCTGAGTTAAAAAACGACTCAGCAAAAAAAATGCAAGACTTAATCCTTTCACCCATTTCAATTCGAGACTTCAAAGAAGTACTCTCAGGATGTATTAGAGAAGAACTCTCTAATTTCACAAACAAACCTATTCCTCCACTGGAAGACTTCATTACAGAAAAT
>JAYTSW010000162.1:0-2092 GCA_043745425.1 Sphingobacteriaceae bacterium
CCGAACCACAGTAAAGGAACGAAATTTCCCCGAAACCGTAAAGCGAATTAATGAACGGTCAACCCCAAAGCTGAAGTACAATAGATAAAAAATGTTGAACTTACCAGGTCAAGCCCAAATTGCGGCAAACCGCTTGTTGGGCGCTGCCCTGGTAAATTATGAAGTAGCTCGATCTAACTCGGTCCTTAATTTATTTCTAATTAAGTTCATAATATCTTCGTCCTCAATTTTAGAAAACATAAAAGTTTTATTACCCGCATCTTTAATAGAAGCTCCAATATGATAAAATAACTTATCGTCTAGAATTAAAAAACGGTCATGATAATATTCAGAACTAATAACTTTCAAGTTCTCATATTGCTTATTGTATAGATCAATTGCTCTGTTGAACGAGTCGTTTATTGATTTGCTTTTCGTGATTATTAATAAAGTAATTGAAGGATCTTTGCTAGGGAAAAATGCGAGGGTATCAGCATCCACATAACCATCTATAAGAGTTATTGAATTCTTGGCTTCTTTTACGCATTCCTTTATTGAAGTGAATGCATCAAAATATTGTCCCTGAGAAAAGAATTGCATTGCAGGCTTTTCAATAGTGTTTGTTCCTCCGGCTTGCACAAAATAATCATCATATTGTTGTTGAATTGAATAAAGAGCAATTTCGAAAGATTTATTTTGGCCGCAATCATTTGGATTAGTACAGACTTTTGCGTGCTTTTGATATAGAGTTTCAACATTATCTTTTGCGTATGATAAAAACCTTAACTTTTCGCTTGTTTTATTTATATAAATCAGTTTCGAATTTAGCTCTGAGTCGAATTCCTCTAAGTCATGTGTAAACACACTTAAATTCTTTGTGAATCTTTCGGCCATTTGTTTGATAACGTCCATAATCGAATATTGTAAGGGTTGCGCCCAACGGTCGAGGCTTTGTGCAGTTGGGGAATTGACCAACTGTCTGCCCGGAACTGAAGCTAAATTAATACACAAAAGTTGAAGTTTAGAATTAATGCCCGGTAGAATTCCGTCCGCCGAAACCAAAGCTTGGATATGCACTGCCGATGATTGTTTCAACGTCATGCCCCAATTGCACAAAACCTTTTGTTGTGGGCAGTTATATTTAGACACTTTGATAATTGCCAATTAAAATATTGTCACAAAGCATTCCTTCACCTATAAAAGTCAAATTATTATTTTCTCTCCATTCAAGAGTAAATATCGTGTTGCCAGTTGCATTTTTTTGGGAAATCGTCAAATTTGCAAAATGAGCATTACCATCTTCTTGCCAAGTTGAATTATACACGCCAAGATAATTCCCAAGAATATTAGTGGAATCTGCACTTTCTGTTGATATCCCTGTGCTAAAATTATTTGAAAATTCTCCAATAAGATTCCCATTGGAAGTAAGTTTAAAATAGAAGCGGCCAATTAAATTTTCATCCATGATTTTTATTTATTATCGTCATTATTAGGATTCGTCTTTGTTTCAAAAATAATCTCATTCTCAAAAAGTTGTCTTACAAGTGGCTCATTTCTGATAGCAGCTTTTTCAAATAATGAAGCGTCATTGTATCTTTTGATTATTTTGTCAATGTCATCTCCACCTACGAATGTTTTATTAAATGTAAAATTTTCTTTTAATAAAATATACCTACCACCATTTACGTAATGGAATGGTAGTGATAATAAAAAAAACTGAATAACTAACATGCCTGCAAATATTAAAAAGAATTTTTTACTACCCCTTTTTTTATATGGGATATTCGATCTTCGGGCATTTCTTTTTTCAATGATTTCTCTTATCCAATCATAAATACCATAAATTACGAAGACAATTATTGGGACAAACAAAAAGATTAGCATTAATGTTTCGCCAGGACTTGAGGTTTTATTCATTGATTTTTAATTAATATCAATATTTCCAAAATACAGGTCTTTTTATTACGTGACTAAGATAAACAAATTAGATTACTGTGTTGAAGTGAAATTATACAAGACACTTTGAATTGAATACTGTCTCCATAATTGCCCACAACGGTCGGGTATTTGCGAAGGCGGGGTATTTGTTGCTGTGTCCGCCCACATGCCGAAC
>JAYTSW010000163.1:0-2071 GCA_043745425.1 Sphingobacteriaceae bacterium
CAATTTAAGTAACAAGTTAGCCAAGATGACGAAAGAAGAAATTTTGGAATACTTTGAGAAACGTAAGGCACAGACTTCAATAAAGCCCTGTGCATAACATCGCATTGCCACAACATTATTTTTTGAGTCTTTTTTATTTTTATATTTCGGTAAAAATTGGGCTGCGGCAATGCTAACCGTTAGCAGCCATTTTAACGCTCCGAACAAACAGTGTTGCTAATTCAAAACATAACGACAATGAAAAAACTTTCATCAATCTTATTGACAGCGTTCTTACTTCAAACAAGTATTACGAAAGCGCAAATTACTCTTGATACTGTTGTTCAAACACAGGGATATTATGTAGGGTACAATTTTAAAACAGTTCAAATCAGTAGTTCTGAAACAAAATATTTTTTGGCTGATACAATAACCAATACATTTAATTTGTATAACATGGATTGGACGCCATTTCTAACCAATGTCTCAGTTCCAATTCCTTTTAATTATAATTCAATTTTCAGTTATCAATGCCTTTACATAACGCGAACGTTATTTGATTGCGACTCTTCAAATATTGAATATTTATATACTGCTCCGACTAATGGACCCCTTGATAGAAAACTTTACGTTATGCGTACCGATGGAACACAATTGCTTGTGCTTGACAGTTCATTTTGTGAATATTGTTTCGGTGGCTGTTTAGGTGGTTCTGATTGGGTTAAACCCATTGTCAATACATCAGCAGGAGCAAAGTTATTTACAATAAAAGTACAATCATCGGATGTATATATTTATTCTCTATGCGGAAGTGTGCCAACTGATATAATTGACTTTGCGAACAATGATAACTCCTTCGTTAAATTATTTCCTAATCCTGCATCAAGTTCATTAACTTTTGAAATTAACCCACCAGACAATGCAAAAGAATATGAGTTGGTTATTTTTGACAATCAATCAAGAGTATTGAGCAGAGAGAAAATAAAAGTTGGAGATTATAAATGCACGATGGATTTAAAAGATTTTAGTAGTGGAAATTATTTCTATTCTCTTTGCACAAAAGATAAATCATATCAATCAGGAAAGTTCATACTCACTAAATAATATCGATGCAACTTCGTGGCGAAAGAAAAACGGCTGATAACAGCAAGATTAAAAGAAATAAAAAAAAGAAGGGCTTTGATAGGTAAACAAAGAGTTGATCTTCTAACAAACAGTGTGGGTAAACGAACAGTAGTGCTTCTAAACCCTTCTTTTTTTTACTTCTTTAATCCCTTCTTCGTCAGGCTGTGAAAAAACTCCCCTGAAAAAATAATTAGTGTAAAAACACCTCGTAGATTTTCTCTTCACAACATTCTATTCATTTGAGCGCAGTCGATTTTCACGCTGCTAGTTTGCAATCAAAAATTTGAATCGCTCTGAAACGCTTTAATGACCTTGTTTTTGAAAAAGAAAAAAGTATTCTCCCATTTAAGAATGATTAAACTCAAACAAAAAATATCGGGTTGTTTCAGGTCGAATGAAGGAGCTAAGATATTTTGCAGAATTAGAAGCTATATCTCGACCTCAAGAAAGCAAGGACAAAATATTTGGAAAGCATTAGGTGAAGCAATGGCCGGCAATCCAATAAAATTTCAATTTATGACTGAACAGTAAAAATATTTCAATAATTATTCAACAATGACAGGACTAAATGATTTTCTCAACTTAAATGAAATTGTTGAAAAAGCAACAAGCAATACAATTTTATTACCAACTGTTCAAAGAGGTTTTGTTTGGAAACCATATCAAATTGAAAATCTTTGGGATTCTTTATTGCGAGGTTATCCCATTGGTGCATTTGTTTTATCAAAAAAAATTAATTCAGAAAAAAACGAGTATGAGTTATTAGATGGACAACAAAGAGCTTCAGCAATTTGTTTGGGGTTTTACAACCCTCTTAACGAAAGTAATAATATTAACCATAAAATATTTAAAACATCAAATGATAACATTATGATTTTTATTGATCTTTTGAAACCAGATCCGGATAATGATAATCGGAAATATCTATTTCGTGTTATCACAAAGTCACATCCTTGGGGATATAGAA
>JAYTSW010000164.1:0-2070 GCA_043745425.1 Sphingobacteriaceae bacterium
TTAGGTTCTAAAGCTGCTTACACGAAGCAATGGCTGCAAAATAAATTACTCGATCATAAAGCTTATATCAATATTCATGGAGAAGATATGCCGGAAATACTGGACTGGAAATGGAATTCTGAATTAAATTCAAACGACCAAAATTAAATATTACAATATGACAAATAAATTTTCAGAAATAATAAAAGGTGATACGCCAACCCTGGTAGATTTTTTTGCAGAATGGTGTAGCCCTTGCAAAACGATGAAACCGGTTTTAGAAGAATTAAAAAGAAAAATCGGTGATAAGTTAATCATCTTAAAAATAGATATTGATAAAAGTCCGCAGTCAGCATCCGCATATCAGATACAAGGAGTTCCCACGCTAATATTGTTTAAAAAAGATGAAATAAAATGGAGGCAATCCGGTGTCATGTCTGCAAATCAACTCGCACAAATTCTGCAACAATATTCCTATTAAAAATATAAACTCAATAAAGTTTTTTTAACAAAAGGTAATGCAAAATTTGTCCGAAAGTTGTTAGGTAATTCGATAGTTAAATTGATTAATGAAAATATTTGATAGAACGAGGAAATAATTAAATTTATTTCAATTAACAAATAAATCCACATGAAATTAGCATTGATTATAGTTGCAGTTGTAACGGTTTTAATAATTACTTCTCAAATATATTTTATAATGGCAAAAACAGAAACACAACCGTACAAAATAGTTAAAACAGAAAAGGACTTTGAGATACGCTTATATCCTCCGGCTACGATGGCAACCATTAACATGGGCGCAAAAACGTACAAAGAATTATCATCTGCAGGATTTAGAAAACTGGCTTCATTTATTTTTGGCGGAAATAATGCCAATAAAAATATTGCCATGACAACACCTGTGCATATGGACATAAATAATACCCAATCATCTATGAGTTTTGTAATGCCTGCAGATTATAATAATGGCAACTTACCGAAACCAAACGATTCATCTATCATAATAAAAACGACTGCCGAAGAATATATCGCAGCAATTCAGTTTGGTGGTTTCGCCAATGATGAGGAGATTAAAACATATGCTGCTAAATTAGAAAATGCTTTGAAAGCCAATGGAATCAAGTATTCCGGTAACTTTCGTTTTTTAGGGTATAACGCACCTTACCAATTATTGGGTAGAAAAAATGAAGTTATTATAAATGTGCCTTGGGATGAAATAAAATAATTATCAAGACTATTTACGAATGACTTGTAGTAGTAGAGAATATACTCTATACAAATCAAAAAATAAATGGCAGGTGAGGATATCTGCTTCGTTTTTTACGTTAATTATTGCTGAAAAATGCATGAAATGATAGTGTAAAAAATAAGGATGAGCAGTCGTAAAAAAATCCAAATCTTATATCCCCTTTGAGCAATACTCTTCCCAAAAAGAGTTAAATCTTATAATTCAACTCCCCAAATCTGAAATATCCCATGCTTTTTCAAAGTATGATATTTGACTAACATTCATTATTCAGCATGTATAAAAAACTCTAATAAATTTTATGAAACAGGAACAGAATCAAAATATTGATAAGCTGATTTTAATGGTTATAGATGTACGTGTCTGTATGTTCATTACAATTGAAATAAATTCCGAAAATTTATCAGGCAGACCAATGAGTATAGCTAAAATTGATGATTAAGCGGCGATATGGTTTTTTACAAAGGTTTCTTCATACAAAGTTGACGAAATAGAAGAAAGTAAAAAAGTATCTATTGCTATTGCTAACGAAAGCAATAATAATTATTTAATGATTTATGGCTCAGCAACTTTTATAAATGACAAAACAAAAATGAAGGAATTGTGGAGCTCTATCTTGAAAACATCGTTCCCTTTAGGTTTAGACGACCCCGACATGACACTTATTAAAGTAACTTCCAATGAAGTAAATTATTGGGACAGTAGTTCGAGCTAAATGGTGGTGTTTTTTAATATTCTAAAAGCAATTGTTACAGGAAATGAATATGATGAAGGCGAGCATGGAAAAATTAATTTGTAAATAAATATGTTTATCCAAGATTTAAAAATGAACACATTAGAAA
>JAYTSW010000165.1:0-2062 GCA_043745425.1 Sphingobacteriaceae bacterium
AACACCAAATTCGCGTCAGCGGGCGGACGAGGTAGTTTTTTTGCTTTGTTTTTGCCTGCTTCGCAGACTTTTAATTTGTTTAAAGCAAAAAGAAAAACATTTGTATCTTTAATTTAGATTGGAAGGGTAAGGAAAAGATACGGCAACTAATTCCGCACTACTCCTATGCGTGGTACGTTATGTTCAATGCGCGCGGACATCCGGCTTCGCTAGACAATTCCTCGTTAATAAAGAATTTTCGTCAGCGGCTTTTACATGAAGGTTCCAAATTAAGTTGGGTGCGGACAATTAAGAAGGTTTATTTTTTTGCTTCCCGACGCTCTTTTGGCTGAAGCCAATTAGGACGGCTATCTCACAAGCCAACGCACTTTTTCGGCAAAGCCGTTTTGGCTATCCCACATTTAACTCAATTTGCTTTTGCAAAAGACAGGCAAAAGCAAAATCAGTTAAATCTCCCACCGCACAGAAATAAGGTGTGGCGAAGCCACCTTTTTTGCACGCGGCTCCGCCCATAAAGTGCGCCTCCGGCAGGTAGGCATGCAAAAACATAGGGGAAACCCCTATGTTTCGACGATTTAATAAAAAAATTTGTTTATTAAAAAACCCTATACTATTATTGTAACATATTTGTTGCTTGTTTTAACGTACCCTGTACTCAATTAAGTTTCTTTATCTTTCTTAAATTGTACTTTGTCGTTCTTTTTTTGTACCTCCTATTTATTAATTAAAAACATTTATTTATGAAAAAAGTATTGTTATTCTCCCTGTTAATTTGTGCTCTAAATACGAAAAGCCAAATAAAGGTTGTTTCCGGCGGAAATGTTGGTATTGGTAACTTAAACCCTACTGACAAGCTTCATGTTACTGGATCTACACGTTTGAATGGAACAACCGTTTTTGATAACTGGACTGATATTATTGTTCAGTGGACAGGTGGTTACTGCTGCGGAATCCCTTTGATTGTTCCACAGAACGATTGGTATTTGCAAATAGGTACTCCGTCACGGTGGGCAGGGCTTTCTTATGTTTCTCACATGATAACTAAACAATCAGTTTCATACGTTTCAGATAGAAATTTTAAACAGAATATTAATTATCAATTGTCAGATGCTTATACTGGTCTATTAAAACTTAAACCCGTTTCTTTCAATTTTAAACCTAGTCTTTTACCTGGCGCACCTGATGCTTTAGTGAAAGATTTTGTAGCACGGAAAAGATACGGATTTATCGCTCAGGAATTAATGACTGTCTTTCCTGAAATGGTTGAACAAGACTCATCTGGATTTTTTTATCTTAATTATAATGAATTAATTCCGCTATTAACTCAAGGTGTAATAATTCAGGGCAACAATGCAAATAGTTTGCAAAGGCGATTTGATAGTTTAAGCCTTGTTGTTGGCCAGTGTTGTCAGGGGAATCAACAACGTCTTATGAGCCATAATACTAATTCGGTTTCTAATAACGGTGACAGCAATCAAGTCCCTCAAAAACAAAATTCTTATATTAAACAAAATAATCCAAATCCATTCAGTAACGAAACCGTTATCGAGTATTTTTTAGCCGAGAAATCCTCGAACGCAAATATTTTGGTTTTTGATATGAATGGGAAATTATTAAAAACCATTAAGGTTAATGATAGTGGCAAAGGTCTCGTAACTATTAGTGCCCGTGATTTACAACCAGGCATGTATTATTATACTTTGATTACAAATGGGATTGAAGTTGATACAAAAAAAATGATTTTAACTGAATAATTTTAATTAAAATGAATCGATTTCTAATAAAAACATTCTTCTTTGCTGTTATTTTTTGTACAAAAATGTACGCCCAATTACCGTTAAATGACCCTGCGTGGACAACTGTCTATTTCGACCCATTTAATTCTTTGAATGATGTTAATCCTAGTGACTGGTGTCCAAGTTATTGCTGGGGGCCTGTAAATAACGGGTTAGAGTATAATGATCCTGCAAATTTACTGTTTCAAGGCGGTTATTTAAAAATAAAAGCTGAAAAATTGATTACACCGACTAATTATAACAGCACAAATTATTTCTACAAAAGC
>JAYTSW010000166.1:0-7526 GCA_043745425.1 Sphingobacteriaceae bacterium
CAACCTCGGTTCATTTTACCGATTGAAACAAAACTATTCAGAAGCCGAAAAATATCTTTTAAGGTCATTAAAAGTTGCAGAAGAAATTAGGGCTGTGAATGAAATTAAAGTGGCTCATGAATTTTTATCTGCAGTGTATGAGAAAATGAATAAGCCTGCATTGTCTCTAAAACATTATAAATCTTTTGTCAGCTACCGCGATAGTTTAACAAGTCTTGAAAACACAAGAGCGTCTGTAGAACAGGAAATGAAATTTAATTTCGAGAAAAAGAATGTAGCAGATAGTATTAAAGTAGCTGCGGACCGTGCGGTGACATCAGCGCAATTAAAACAGGAGAAGATCCAAAGATATTCTTTATACGGAGGTTTAGTATTGGTAGCTTTATTCGCAGTGTTTATGTTTCAGCGTTTCCGTGTCACCAATATTCAAAAGAAAATCATTGAGATGCAGAAAGGAATCGTAGAAGAAAAACACAAAGAAATAACAGACAGTATTAGTTACGCCGAAAGAATCCAAAGAAGCTTTTTAGCATCAAAGGATTTGTTGGATACTAAACTTGTGGATTATTTCGTGTTTTTTAAACCAAAAGATATTGTTAGCGGCGATTTTTATTGGGCCGAAGAATCACATTCGCAATTTTATTTAGCTACGGCAGATAGTACCGGTCACGGTGTACCAGGAGCCATCATGAGTTTATTAAATATAACAAGTCTTGAAAGAGCTATTGAAAATCACCACGAACCTCATGACATACTTTCTGAGACCAGAAAGACGATCATCACGCGCCTGAAAAGAGATGGCAGCGAGGAAGGAGGAAAAGACGGAATGGATTGCAGCTTACTTTGTTTTAATGCTGCGAAAAACACACTAAAAATTTCAGCCGCGCATACTCCTGTCTGGATCATTAAGAACACAGGTTCTGGAAAAGAACTCTTAGAAATAAAGGGCGATAAAATGCCAGTAGGAAAACACGACAACGATCACAAACCATTTACACCGCATATAATTGAATTGGAGAAAGGAGATATGATATATACGCTAACGGATGGTTTTGCTGACCAGTTCGGCGGAGGAGAAGGTAAAAAATTCATGAGCAAGCGTCTTAAGGAAGAATTACTTTCTGTGTCTCATTTAAAACCTTCCGAACAAAGACAAATTCTTGAAGAAACATTCAATAAGTGGCTGGGGCATCATGAGCAGGTAGATGATGTAACAGTGATCGGTATCAGAATTTAAAAATAAAATAACGTAAAATCAGCATCTTTAAAAGGTGCATTTTTTCCGCTTATGTAAAATTTTAACTCACTGTCAATCATTGCCTTCTAAAGTAATTACATAAAGTGCCTTAAAAACTGTTACCTGTTTTTGTTATAGTGTTTTAAAGACTATGATGAAGGCAAAGGGATTTTATAAAGTATGGTTTTTAATGGTATTTGCTGTAGCGCAGGCGCAGGATATACAGTTCACGCAATTTTATGCTAATCCGCTTTTTTTAAATCCTGCTTTTGCGGGCTCTAATTATTGTCCGCGTGTTTGTATTAATTATCGTAACCAATGGCCCAACCTTTCTGGCACTTACGTTACCTACAGCGTGAGTTACGACAGATATATAAAAGCCCTTGCGGGTGGTATTGGTATTTTGGTTACTAAAGATGATCAGGCGCGCGGCACTTTAAAAACTACTACTGCAAGTTTTATGTATGCGTATACTATAAAAGTTAATCGCAGTTTTTCTATTAACGCCGCCTTGCAAGCAACTTATTTTCAAAAAACATTAGACCGAACAAAATTAAATTTCGGTGATATGATTGACCCACGCCGTGGTTTTGTGTGGAATACCAATGAAATTGTACCAGCACAAACAAAGTATAACGCCGATTTCTCAGCAGGATTATTAGGTTATAGTAAACATTATTTTTTTGGTGTGGCGGCTAACCATCTCACGCAACCTGATGAAGGTTTATTAGGTGTTTCAAAATTGCCTGCAAAATTTACACTTCATGGTGGTGCCATTATTGATTTGGAAAAAGGTGGAGAGAGTTACATCTCGCCCAATATTTTATTTCAGGCGCAGCAAAAATTTGCACAGCTCAATATTGGCCTCTATTATAAAAAAGATTTTTTTGTAGCAGGACTTTGGTACAGAAGCAACGATGCGGTAATTGCATTAGTAGGATTACAAAGCAAACAATTAAAAATAGGATACAGTTACGATGTCACGATTTCGAAACTCGCAGGGAATACAGCAGGCTCGCATGAGATTTCGTTGCAGTTTCAACTCGCGTGTAAGAAACGGGCGCCGAGATACAGACTCGTAAGTTGCCCTGCATTTTAATGTTAAGTGTTTTATTAATTATTTAAAATAAATATATATGAAAAAAATGATTGTGTTTTTGTTTCCGTTATGGGTAATGGGGCAAAAAGAAATAGAAGTAATTGCAAAAATTGCGGATGTAACGGTTTATACCTCTGCGGCTGAGGTGAATTGTGAGAAGGAGATATTAGTCCCTAAAGGTAAAAGTGCTATTGTGTTTACTGAGCTTACGCCTTTTATTATTGAGAATTCGATTAATGTTTCGGTGCAAGGGACGGGCATCAATATTGTTACAGTTTCCGAACGCATCAATTATGTGAGAGATAAAAAAAGTGTTCAGGACGTGGTGATTCGTTATCTTGATAGCATAGCTCGTCTGCAAAAAGAATTAAAATTAATAAAATGTAAAACTGAAACCTACAGCACCGAAAAAGGCTTGTTGTTTAAAAATGAAGCTATAGGCGGATTATCTACACATGGTGTTGCCGTTGCAGAAATAGAAAAAGCCTCAGCGTTTTTTAGTAAACGTTTTTTAGAATTGACTTTGCTACTATACGACTTAGACGATAGGGAAGATGATATACAGTTAAAAATAGATAAGTACAACAATCATATTAAACAATTGGAAACGCTTACTATGTCGAAAACATCGGAAATAAAAGTAATAGTCAATAATAATGACGAGCGAACTGTAAAATTCAAATTTAAATATTTAACCAATAAAGCGGGTTGGGCCCCTTTGTACGATTTTAAATACGAAGGTTCCACAAAACCTTTGCAATTTGTATTCAGAGCAAATGTGTTTAATGCCAGCGGTACGCCATGGAATGAAGTGAATATAAAATTATCAACTGCTAATCCCATCAATGGTTTTTCAGTTCCTTCATTGGACGAGGTACCTGAAAAAGAAAAACCTCAAGGCAATGTAAAATTCAAACAAATTGAAGTGGTGAATGCCATTACTGAATATAAAATAGCGAGCGAATATACGATACCTTCCGATTCTAAGCCTTATTTAATTGATGTGAATGCTTATGATATGGCGGCGAGTTTTAATTATTTACTTATTACTAAATTAGACCCGTTCGGATTTCTTATTGCTAAAATTCCAAATTGGAATAAGTATAATCTCATTCCAGGCACTACCAATATTTATAATTCGGGAACGTTCATGGGAAAAACATTTTTAGATACTTATGCTGATGATGATACTTTGAGTTTGTATTTAGGTAAAGACAAAAATATTCAGTCGAACCGGAATGAAAAATCTATTTTACATAAACGGACTTTGGTTAGCAATTATACATTGGAAGAAACCTTTATTGATATTAGCCTAAAAAACGCTTCGGATGAAAATTTATCAGTGGAAGTGTTGGATCAGGTTCCTGTGTTTGATAAAGACGATGAAGAAAAACTAAGCGTGTATAATCTTGGGAAAGCGATTTATGATAAAATGGACGGACTATTAACCTGGAATTATAATTTGAAGTCTGGCGAATCAACGGCTATTAATTTTAAATACGAAATAAAAGCGCCTAGGCATTCGTATCATCGTGCAAGATATAAGGTGAAAAGAAAGTTTAGAACGATTGCTTGTCCGAGTTTTTAATCCTTCGGGAGATTCAGAATGACAAAGAATGAAATAAAAATGTACTTTTATATGAATGATTGAAGCGTTGAAGCTCATACGAAAAAAAGATAAAAAATCTGTAGCAGTTCTCTACGAACGTTACGGAAGGAAATTGTATGGCTTCGCAGTTCATAAATGGAGTATGAGTGAAGATGAAGCCTGGGATATGGTTTACAAAACGCTTTACAAAATTATGGACGTGATAGATAAGTACACGTTTGAGAGTGAAAGCAAATTTAATGGATTTGTTTATCAGATATTCATTAATAATCTGAGAAATTATTACAAAGAACAGAAATTAAAAAAAATAAAGACCGTGACCCTTGAAGAGAAAATGGGAATTCATAATATTGAGGGTAGGGAAGAGGCTCCGGATAATATTTATATGAAATGTTTGAAAAAAATACTCGAGCAGTTCGATGATTGGAAACGGGTGTTGTTATTAATGAAAGCTCAGAATTTCTCCTATGAAGAAATTGCAATTTATGTAAAACGCCCAAGCGACCAGTTGAAAGTGTATTATAGCCGCGCTAAAAAAAGTTTGACTGAAAAAGTAAATGAGTGTGTAGATAAAGGATGAGTGACAAGAAGCATATAGATGAAAAAGATTTGGATGAATTGCTCCGCGATTTGTATCTGGAGGAGAATTCTACCAATATAAATGAAGCTAAAGCTGATTTTATATTTGGACAGGAGTATGATGTAAAGATAGATACTAAGAAGGAAAAAGCAGTATTAAATGCATTACAGTTGGGTAGAGGTGGCAATCCATTTAAGATATTCCTAATTTTTGGTTTAGTATTAGGTATTTTATGTTTAGCAATTTGGTTTTATTTAAACTCCCTAGAAAAAAATAAACTAAAAATATCTGAAAACCGAAGCGATAAAAACGAAGTTGTTGTTGAGGATAATAACCCTTACTCAAATAATTCAGAAGAGAAAAAAACTATCATTAAAAGCAAAGATACGTTTGGCCGGCCTAAATTGATTCCTGCTGAAAGTATGGATACCATAAAAGTAAAGAAGACTGAGCCGACAATAATAAAAGAAGATGTAAAGCGGAAAACCGTTCCTTTTATAAGTGAAGTAGATATTATTCGTTATCGTAAAATAAAAGAGCAAATGATTTCGCGCTTGTTGAACAAGGATAAAGGTTTGTATACACACATTCCTGAGGGAAAAACAACGTATGCTGGAAAGGAAATTATTTTGGATGGATTTACATTACGTAATGTTGGCATTACCAATTTGGAGTACAAAACATTCTTGGCTGATTTACTCTCTCAAAAACGGAATGAAGATTACTTAACAGCTGAAATAAAAACTGAAAACTGGATAAGGCTAGGCTATTCTGGTTTTGCTAATTCGTATTTTGAAAATACAAAGTATAATGATTTCCCTGTGGTAAATGTAACTTTTGAAGGTGCCACTTTATTTTGTAAATGGTTAAATGAAGAAGTGAATGCATACATGTTAAGTCATAAAATAAAAAATAGGGAACTAACTATTCGCTTGCCATACGACGAAGAGTGGATTTATGCTGCCCGCGACGGCTATGCTAAAATTGCATTTGAAAAAGGCTACAACACCATTTATGATATTACAGAAGGATTAGTTGACAAAGGATTTACAAAGCGAGCAGAATTAGTAAAAAAACGAGTGATGAGAGTGGATACATTGTATTCTCAATTCACCACGAATCATTATGGTTGGAGTGAAAAGGAGATGAATGATTTTTTTGATAAAGGATTTAAATATTATCCTTCAGTAATAACCGATACTATTTATGTTGATCGCATGAAAGTATTAGGGAAAATCGGTCGAGTTTCCGAAATGACTGCTCAGCGCGCCGGTTCAAAAATATGGCTTACGGGTTTGAGTTGGAGTTTTAAGAACGATTATCAGAAATTGGAGAATGAATTCAAAGCAAATTTGTCATCACCTTTTGTAGGCTTCAGAATTGTTGTTCAAAATCCCAATGACCCAGAGTATAAAAATCCGTTTTGGTAGTGAAAATTTTTTTAAAAATAAGCTCTCCGAAAGGGAGAGCTTATTATGACTAAGAAAGACTATTTAAATTATTGGCCCATTGATGCAAGGCCTTTTGACACCAATTTGTTTTTAATGTTTTTCGAATATTCATCATTACCTTCAAAATTCTCTACTTCTGTGTGGTAACTTAAAATTGAAAGTGGAAAATCAATTGCATCTTGGTCTAAATACTGAGCTTCGGTATAACTGATAGGCTCTTCAATTTCAAAACTTACCATAAATTTTTCAAGTTCCTGGTAAGTGGGTATCTGTGTATTTACGCTAATGATTTTGGATACACATTCGGTTGCATTTATTTTAACCCCGTACCATGCATTTTTGTTTAAATAAAAATTAAAGCTTTTTCCAGCCTTTACAACCTGAGAAGCTATTATCTTGTCGTTTTGTATTAACTGAACAGTAAAAGTATGTTTGGCACTTTCTTTGGTTTTAGAGACTTTGCCATTTAGTTTTAAACACAAGCTATCGTTGTTTAAGTTAACTTCAGCTGTTGGTGCAGAAGAATACATAAAGTTGCAAACTAAGGCAAAAATGCCTGCTGCAATGAATTTAATGGTGGTTGTAGCTTTCATATTTTCTTTGTTTTAAATTTCTTACTACAATATTAAGGCAGAAAAAAAGATTAATTATTACAGAACCCTCCCTTTTCTTACATAGGTTAGATGGGCCCTAAAAATTCACAATTTTAGCTCCTTTGATAGACGAGAACGCGAATATCATGTAAGAAAAAGGCAGTTTTTGTAAATATTAAACGGCCTATTAATTTGGTAAAGCCCTTGGCTTAGGTATCTTTATTTCGTAAAGTTTATTGTTGTTTAAACTTAATTTTCAACCCCGTAGTACTATTGTCACCTCTTATGAAAAAAGCTGTTAAATTTTATTTCATACTATTTAGTATATGCTTTTATATTATCCCTGCTAGTTCTAAAACAAACCCAATCGATTCATTACAAGCTATTGTTAAAAACGCTAAAAACGATAGTGTAAAAGTGGATGCGCTTATTGAACTTGTTAGTCTTAATAAAGATGATACTTTTTTAAATTACATTAATCAAACGCTTGAGTTGGCCCAAAAAATTGGCTATAAAAATGGTATAGCTGCGGTGCACTTGGCGCTTGGTAAGTATCATTACCACAAAGAAAATTTTTCTATCTCACTCTTACATTGCATTACGGCTTATAACCTCGCTAGAGAAACTAAAAATAATATAATTATGGCTTGGGCCTGTTTATACATTGGCTATAATAATTATTTGAGCCAGCCGGAAATAGCTCTTAAATATTATTTTAAATGTATTGAGCAATGTCGGTTGTGTAATTGTAAAGCAATAGCCGCTTATGGTTATAGTGCTGTAGGTAATGTTTATGAATCGCGTGAAGAGGCTACTAATGCGTTGCGCTATTACAACATGAGTTTACAAATTCGGAATGAAGTTGGAACGAAACGGGAACTGGTGTCTTCGATAATTGAAACAGCCCGGGCACATAATCGTTTACAAGATTATCTGAAAAGTGCAGAATTAGTAAAG
>JAYTSW010000167.1:0-7522 GCA_043745425.1 Sphingobacteriaceae bacterium
CTTTGGTGTTAAATTCAAACATGATCAACACGAGGATTATTAGGAATATTATTATTTTCTTAGCAGACAAGTGAATAGGTAATAATTGAACGATAATATCAAAGTTAGACTTTTTTATAATGCTTTTCAATAAGATCACATGGTATTCATTATATAAATCAGATTTATACAATTTCTCCAATTCCCTATGGAATTTCTTTTAAGCCTGCATCTCAATATAAAACAAGCTTATGAAAATCTCAATAAACAACCCTTGCCACGAAAATTGGGACGCGATGTCGCCCAATGAAAAAGGCGCTTTTTGTTCTTCTTGTCAAAAAACGGTAGTCGATTTTAGTAAAAAGACAATCGAGCAGATTAAAGATTTTTTTGTCGAGATTCCTAAAACCGAATCGGTATGCGGAAGATTTGAAGAAGATCAGTTAACCGACATGACATTCGATCACTTTCATAAGAGTTTTACGAAGTGGCATTATTTTCAAAAAGCTGCTGTAGTAATGTTTTTTGTATTCGGATTAAGTTTGTTTGGTTGTGCACAAAACCATCCTGAACGCGCTCCAGATATTAAAATGGGAGCAGTGGCTTATGTGCCACAGGATACTGTTAAACCAATTTGCAAGAAAGATACAGTTCATCATTCACGCCCCATTAAAGGCAAAGTAAAAGTTGCTGAAAGACCTAACAAGCAAAAAATAAAACCTGAGCCTCCGCATATGATGGGTGATGTTACGCGAGAAGAAGATCGGAAGTAATTAAATTATTGATTATCAATATAATACACTGTTGTTTTATGGAATTTTGAAAGATAATTCATCTCAATATTAAACAAAGAAACTATGAAAATTGTAATTAATAACCCCTGCCACGAAAATTGGGACGCGATGTCGCCCAATGAGAAAGGCGCATTTTGTTTATCGTGTCAAAAAACGGTAATCGACTTCAGTATAAAAACAGTTGAAGAGATAAAAAACTTTTTCGTAGAGTTACCGCAAACTGAAAGTGTATGTGGTCGTTTTAAAGATGAACAATTAGAAGAAATAAGTTTCGGGCATTTCTTTAAGCAATTTTTGGGATGGAAATATTTTCAGAAGGCAGCCTTAATTTCATTTTTTGTTTTCGGATTTAGTTTATTTAGTAATGCACAGGTGAGTCAACATCCTGAACGATTAATAACGAAAGGTGAAGTGGCTTATATTGCACCAAAGGATACTATAAAAAAGAAACCAGTTGTAAAAGATTCAATCAAAGTTGTTCCTGAAAATATTAATATTCAACATACAATGGGCGGACCACGTTACATCGCTGATCCAGAACCAAAAGTAAAACCGAAAGAGAAATTAATGGGCAAGCCTTCAATTTCAAGAGATCCTCACTAAAATTTAGCTCCCACAGATTTCGCTGATAAGCGCAGATGAGTACATTTAGCGTCCGCGAAAATCTGCGCTATATGCGGGAAACCTTAATACAAATTCTTAATGTGATTGACCGTTGAAGCATCATCCCATTGGATATAGCCCAAATATTCTTCAACCACTTCCATTTTTTTATTAACTATATAAGTTACGGGAATGGAATTAATGCCAATATCAGGAAACTGTTTTTTTAGTTTTAAAAATAAAAACGGGTAGCCTGATTTTTCTTTAAAGTGAGTTAATTTCTCCAATGATTCATCTGTTATACAAATCACTTCAATATCTTTTAATTCAGTATTTTTTATTTTGTTTATTTCGCGCATTTCATCCAGACAATTTCCGCACCAGCTTGCATAAAAGGAGACAATCAGTTTTTTTCCTTTTAAAGAACTCAGATTAAAATTTTCTCCAGCCTCATTCACAATTTCCAGTTTTGTGATGTCAATACTAGGCGCAACCCTGTACTTATTGTAATAAAACAACACAATTAAGCCGCCAATAAGGGCCAAAAGGGTATAAATCCATTTTTTCTGCATAAGAAATTATGACAAAGTCAACACAATGTGAAAAACGCATGGTTAATTAATTGTTGAACGAGGGCGTTTTCAATACAAAAATACGAATAGATTTGTGGTTTAGGCGTGATTATTTTAAGGAAAATACTGAATTTCATCTGGCGAACCATCGTTTGCTTTGTTGTGGTGTCGATTTTATCTGTTATTATGTTCCGTTGGATGCCAATTCCGGTTACGCCTTTAATGCTTATTCGTTGTGTTGAACAAAAAATGGATGGCAAAAAAATGCATTTGGAACACGATTGGGAACCGTTTGAAAATATAAACCCAAAATTACAATTAGCTGTTGTTTGTAGCGAAGACCAAAATTATTTAAAACATTTTGGTTTCGATTGGGGCGCCATTCAAAAAGCCATGAAAGAAAATGAACAAGGAAAAAATATCCGTGGCGCGAGCACTATCACACAACAAACAGCAAAAAATGTTTTTTTGTGGCACGGCCGAAGTTACATCCGTAAAGCTTTTGAAGTTTGGTTCACTTTGCTAATAGAAATTTTTTGGAGTAAAGAACGCATCATGGAAGTATATTTAAACAGTATTGAAATGGGCGACGGCGTTTATGGCGCAGAAGCCGCATCCCAACATTGGTTTAATAAAAAAGCAAGTAAATTAACGAAAGATGAAGCCGCGGCTATTGCTGCCATATTACCAAATCCATTGAAGTATAAAGCAAATCCTGCAAGTAATTACATTGCTAAACGCAAAGAATGGATTAAGCAACAAATGAATTATTGGGGAAATAAATTGGATTACAATAAATACAAAGATGATGATGAGCCCGAGAAATCAGTAGGCAGTAAAAAAAGTAAGCAGTAGGCAAATTGATAGAGTGAAAAATTGAACGAAAAAATTAAATACACTAACCACTAACCACTAACCACTAACCACTAACCACTAACCACTAACCCGTGCGTAAACTTCTTCTCATATCTTTCTCTCTTCTATGTTTCAGTTGCGGACAGTCCAACTCGGAATATGGCTTGCGTGGATTTTCAAAAGCAGAGGCTCCAATTATTGGTAAAGTTACTCCTGCAAAGTACAAGGACGTAGCCTATCGCTTGGATACGTTGTTTACAAGAATGGTTGATTATAATGGATTCAATGGCTCTGTTATTGTGGCAAAGGATGCAGAAATTATTTATCAAAAAGCATTCGGTTACGCTGATAAAAAAAATAATATTCTTTTAACAGATACCACTTCTTTTCAGTTAGCCTCAGTATCAAAAGTAATTACTGCAACAGCGGTGATGGTGTTAATTGAGAAAGGTTTGATAAAATTAGATGACACGTTCGCTTCTTACTTCCCAGAATTCCCCTATGATAAAATTACCATTAAACATTTATTGTCGCATCGCTCGGGTCTACCAAACTATTTATATTTTTTAAATGATATTGTCACCTGCAAAAACAAGATACTCACTAACAATGAAGTTTTGCAATTAATGGTTGAGAAAAAACCAGGATTATATCTGCAGCCGAATAAAGCATTTAATTATTGCAATACGAATTATGCCTTACTTGCTTTATTAATCGAGAAAGTTTCTAAAAAAACATTTTCTAATTTTTTACGTGAAGAAATATTTAAGCCTTTAGGAATGAAGCATTCAGGCACGATATTGAGTTTAGATATTTTTGAAAAATCAATTTCAAAACCTTACGATAACCGTTGGAAAATAATTGAACCCGAAGCGGCGGATTATGTGGTTGGGGATAAAAGTATCTATTCTACACCTTACGATATGTTTTTATTTAGCGAGGCATTATATCAAGGAAAATTATTAAACGCAGAAACCCAGCAATTAGCATATTCCGCTTTGAGTCGTGAAAAAAAAATTAAGTAATTACGGTTTAGGTTGGCGTATGAAAGATTTTAAAGATGATCAGAAGAAAGAAGTATTTCACAACGGCTGGTGGCACGGCTACAGAACCGCTTTTCATAGGAGATTAAGCGATAAAATTACTATCGTTGTATTGAGTAATCAATTAAACAGAAGCGCTTATCAAACTTATAAAATTTACCAAGCCATTGATGCCGATACTTTATTTGGCGGTGATGCCGACGAAGAATGATAGACTATTTAAAAGTTCAGAAAACAGCACGTGTTGCAATTGAGGGTAACAATAATCCGAATTTAAAATCGGTTTGGTTAATTGCGCATGGGTACGGACAACTTTCAACCTTCTTTATTAATAAATTCGAAAAATTATTTTCGGAAAAAAATTTATTTATTTTACCTGAAGGCTTGCATCGGTATTATTTAAATGGCTTCAGTGGTAAAATAGGCGCGAGTTGGATGACAAGGGAAGAACGCGAAAAAGATATTGAGGATTATTGTATTTATTTGGATACAGTTTACGAAAACTATATTAAGCCTCTTGATAAAAATGTAATTGTAAATGCATTAGGTTTTTCGCAGGGCGGAGCTACCATTTGCAGGTGGGCATCGCATACACAAAACGAAATTGATAATTTAATTGTGTGGGGAAGTGTTATTCCGCCCGATATGTCTTGGGAAACAGATGTTCAGAAATTAAGAAATCTTAATTGGCATTATGTAGCCGGAGATAAAGATGAGTTGTTATCTGATAAGCGTAGAGTGGAGCAGTTGGAAGTATTACAACGAAACGGAATCCAATCTAATTCAATTCATTATTCAGGTGGACATGATATTTTAGAAGCGCCCCTGTTATTACTGAATAAAAATGTGTTAAATAAATCATAATCGTATTCAACATTAACCACTATAATGTTATTTTTGCATAGATGTTAACCTTGTACATAAAAGAGATTCGCAGCTTTTTAAGCTCGTTGATTGGTTATGTAGCCATTGGTGTTTTTATTACACTCATTGGAGCTTTTATGTGGTTAATTCCAAGTGAAAGTACTGGGACTAATGTTTTAGAAAATGGTTTCGCTAATATCGATCCACTTTTTGTCTTAGCGCCTTGGGTGTATTTATTTTTAATACCCGCTATTTGCATGCGTACGTTTTCTGAAGAGAAAAAAACAGGAACTATCGAATTATTGTTAACGCGACCTTTAACCGATTTGCAAATTGTTCTCGCCAAGTATTTGGCTGGATTTACATTGGTAATTGTTTCCCTTCTTCCTACATTAATTTATTATTACACCGTTAGTAAATTAGCAGCCGACCATCGTGTAGGTATTGATACGGGGGGCATGTGGGGTTCTTACATTGGTTTATTATTTTTGGGCGCAGGATTTGTTTCAATAGGAATTTTTGCTTCTGCTGTTGCCGAAAATCAGGTGATCGCTTTTATTATCGCACTCTTATTATGTTTCTTTTGTTACACAGGTTTCGAATATATTGCCATCTCAGGTATTTTTGGAAAGTATGATGCGCTAGTAAAATCTTTAGGCATTAATCATCATTATGTAAGTATGAGTCGTGGTGTTATTGATACGCGCGATATGTTATATTTTTTAAGTTTAATAGCCTTGTTTAATATCTCTACCAAATTAGTGTTGCAAAGTCGTAAATGGTAACAGAGAAAAAACATACTGCAAGTAACAAACGCAAAGATATTCTCAACTTTGTGATGACAGCAAGTATTGTTATACTCGCCAACTTTGTTTTTTCATTTTACTTTCAGCGTTTCGATTTAACTTCTGAAAAAAGATACACCTTAGCTGAATCAACACGTAAATTATTAAAGGAGCTCGATGATGTTGTTTATTTAAAAGTGTATTTGCAAGGCGATTTAAATCCTGACTTTACCCGTTTACGTAATGAAACGAAAGAAATTTTAGATGAGTTCAGAGCATACTCAAATAATCAAATCGATTACGAATTTATAAACCCAAGTGAAAATCCAAACAAAGATGAGGTTGATAAAATCGAAAAACAGCTTTACGATAAGGGAATTGTTCCAGAGCAAGTAATTGATAAAAGTAAAAAAGGACAAAAAGTAACGGAGACTTTATTGTGGCCTGGAGCTATTGTAACGTATCGCGGAAGAGAATTGCCTTGGCAAATTTTTAAACGTCAAACCGGTGGCGGATTCACTACTGAAATGAGTGTCAATAATTCTGTTCAGGAATTAGAATATGGGATGACCAATGCGATTCGCAAATTACAGGCTCCTCGCAAATCAGAAATTACTTTTATTGAGGGGCATGGCGAATTAGATACTTTACGTCAGTATGATTTGATGCGTTCCTTAAGTGAATACTACAATATTAACCGTACCGAAATCAATCAGCAGTTAGGAGCTTTAAAACATACCGATGTAATTGTTATCACACAACCTGATTCTGCATTTGTGGAGCGCGATAAATTTATTATCGATCAATTTATAATGGGGGGCGGAAAAGTATTATGGATGGTAGACCCAGTTTATTTGAATATGGATACTTTTCGTTTAAAACAATTTACATTAGGATTTAATAATGATTTGAATTTGGGAGATATGTTATTTAAATATGGCGTGCGTTTAAACCCGGTTTTAATTCAGGATATGCAATGTGCAACCATTCCTGTGAATGTTGGATTTAAAAATGGACAACCAAATTTTAAACCGTTTCAATGGTTGTATAGTCCGCTTATTATGCCGGACATTGATCATCCCATTGTAAAAAATTTAGATTTGATTAAAATGGATTTTGCAGGAACCATTGATACGGTTTCAGCAAGCGGGATTAAGAAAACAATTCTATTGCACAGTTCACGCTTTACAAAAACGCAACCAACGCCCGCTCGAGTTGCTTTAGCAATGGTGCAATTTAAGCCGAAGGAATCTCAATTTAGTAATCCATATCAAGCTGTGGCTTGTTTATTAGAGGGAGAATTTGATTCTAATTATGAAAATCGTTTACCGAGTGCTATTCTCAATGATTCTGCAATTGCTTTTAAGGCACATGGTAAAAAAACAAAAATGATTGTTATTTCGGATGGAGATATTGCTAAGAATGATTTCAGAAGAAATACGGGTCCGTTGGCATTAGGATTTGATCAGTTCACCAACCAAACATTCGCCAATAAAACATTTTTAGTTAACTGTGTAAATTATTTATTGGATGATGAAGGCTTATTACAACTCCGCGCCCGCGAAATAAAATTACGTTTGCTGGATAAAAAGAAAATTGAAGGGAAAGAAAGCAAATGGCAATTCATTAATATTGCTCTACCGCTTTTAGTTGTTATTTTCTTTGGACTGATTCAGTTTTACATTCGTAAAAAGAAATACGCAAGTTAGTACGTAGGTCATGCTGAACTTGTTTCAGCATCTTTAAGATTCCGAAACAAGTTCGGAATGACCAAAGGATTATTTCAACTTCTTATTCCCCTTATGTCTCTCACTATCACGTGCGGTTTTCTTTTCCATATTATTTTTCAAAGCATCTTCCAGATTAACACCAGTTTGATTGGCAATGCAAATCAGTACGAACAAAACATCGGCTAATTCATCACCTAATACTTTATCTTTATCACTTTCCTTTTCGGATTGTTCACCATATCGGCGGGCCATAATGCGGGCTACTTCGCCA
Source organism: Sphingobacteriaceae bacterium (assembly GCA_043745425.1). Lineage (GTDB taxonomy): Bacteria > Bacteroidota > Bacteroidia > B-17B0 > Aurantibacillaceae > JAHEYG01. Next base: position 7,497 of record JAYTSW010000167.1, read on the forward strand.
ACCTCTTCAGTTAAGATGGTCATATT
>JAYTSW010000168.1:0-7521 GCA_043745425.1 Sphingobacteriaceae bacterium
ATATTCGTTGTCATTTATTTTTTCATTGGCCATTGTCGTTTTTGTTTCCGTGTAAAAAACATATTGCCGCAATTTTTCTTCTCCTACTAATTCATTTAAATTTCCGTCTTCTAAAAATATAGGCTGTCCTAATTCATAAAAGTCAAAACTTCCACTAATCCCTTGTGTTTTACCATCAATAGCTTCTACACCCATAATTGAAATGTTTCCGTTATTCGACTCCAATACAACCTCTGAATATTTTTTATTTTCAGAGTATTTGGAATAATCCTCAATTATTTTATCGGCCTTTTTAAGATTTGTCAGGTTCACAGAATAGCTCGACAGTTCTGTTCTTTTGTTGCCTTTGAATTTATACCCCTTAATTACTTTTTTTATGCGTTCAGCCGTGATAGTACTTGCGTAATCTTCCATTTCTATCATTATGAACTTTCGATTGCCATTATCTTTTTTATTTAAATTTAAAATTGCATGAGCGGTTGAGGCAGTTCCAGCAAAGGAATCTAAAATAATTGCATTGGGATTGTTCTTTAGTGACAATATTTTCTCCATTAATTTTGTTGGTTTAGGTGTCTCAAATGGAAGTTTAGAATCAGGAAATATTTCTTTTATTTCCTTTTTTGCATCTTGTGTGTGTCCGACTTCGTCATAAGTCCAAACGGTCATTGGTGTCATTCCATCTTTTACTTCTGATAAAAACTTTTTAACTGATGGGACTGCCTCTCCCTTCTCTCCAAACCAAATGCGATTATCCTTTAAAAATTCTTTAAACCTATCCTCTGTTAATACCCAGCATCTTCCTTGCGGAGGATATACTTCTCTACCCGATGGGGTTGTGATTTTATAAAGCTTATCTTGGATAACAGGAGCTACCGATAAATCAGAAGATTTCCAAACACCTCTTTTATCATTATCAGGGTTGGCATATCTGTCATTGGCGTCTTCGGTTCTTGGCAAAAGAAGATTAACCAAATTTTTGTTTTTGGCATAACAAACTATAAAATCGTGATTTTGAGAAAATCGCTTTTTTGTATTAACCGGTGAATAAGCCCTTTGCCAAATTACATTATTCATAAAATTAAATGGGCCAAAAATTTCATCAAGCATTGGTTTTAAGTGCCCATGTTCATAGTCGTCTATTGAGCAAAAGAAAACTCCATCATCAATTAAAAGTTTATGGATTAATTTTAACCGAGGATACATCATACACAACCATTTATCATGCCGTGTTAAATCTTCTTCCTCTGTACCCACGATTTCATTCAGCCACTTTTGAATCTTAGGGTGATTTACATTATCTGTATAAAGCCATTTTTCTTTTCCGGTGTTATAAGGTGGGTCAATATAAACTATATCGATTTTTCCTTCATATTCAGGCAAAAGCGCTTTAAGAGCCTCGAGATTATCGCCATGAATTATTTTATTCCCGCTTTTAGTCTCTACATTGGATTGATTGCCGTTATCAAATCCATAAGAATGTTCCATTACTTTAAACGGCACATCCATATGATGATTAATAACCTTATCCTTTCCTATCCAACTGAGTGAGGGCACCTTTAATGATCGAATTATAGCATTAAGGCACTAAAATAATCATATAATGACAAATATATAGCTTTTAATGATTATTAGTTTCGCCTTGCTCTATTGAAATTTGAGCGTGAACAAAAAGATTGGAGATAGAATCAGGAAATTCAGGCAGTTAGCAGGTTTAAACCAGGAAATTGCAGGCGAAGAAATTGGAATGAGCGGCGGTAATTTTGGCAAAATAGAGCGCGGCGAAATTGATATTAATACTGATTATTTAGAGAAACTTGCCAAACTATTTAAAATAACTATCGCTGATTTTTTTGATGAGCGTCCGATACACTCACTAAACGAAAAAAACCAGAATTACGGTTACGCCAGCCAAACAGATGTTGATCATTTAACCGAACTCGTTAAAAAATTGGCGATTGAAGTTGAAAAGCTAAACGGAACTCTTGCTAAGAAAAAAACGGCTAAAAAGAAATAATACACGAGCTCCCATAAATCTTGCTTCAAAATTATGAGTGATATTAAAGAAATAATTGATGCGTTGGTAAAGTTCAGAGACGCTCGTGATTGGGAGCAATTTCATGATTCAAAAAATTTATCCGTTGCCATTTCAATAGAAGCTGCCGAGCTGAATGAATTGTTTTTATGGAAAACCATAAAGGAAAGTGAAGAAGCTGATAAAGAAAAAATAAAAGAAGAGTTGGCGGATATACTTGCCTATTCATTTTTACTCGCGAACCGTCATGGCTTTGAAATAAAACAAATTGTTTTAGATAAAATAAAAAAGAACGGCGAAAAATATCCAGTTGACAAATCCAAAGGTTCGGCTAAGAAATATGACGAGCTATGAATCAAGTATTTGATTGGTCAATAGACATTTCTGAGTTTGATTTTTCTAAAGATTCTCTTGAAATGATTGCAGAGAATCAATGGGTAAAAAATCAGTGGCCATTAGTTTATTTTATACAAAACAAACAAAAAAGAATTGCATACGTTGGTGAATCAACCAACGGCCTTAGCCGAATTAACAATCATCTGTCCAATGAATTGAGAGCTGTTTTAAATAAGATTTCAATTATTGGTTGTGATAAGTTTAACAAGTCAGCAACGCTCGACATAGAATCTCAATTAATTCAGCATCTTGTATCAGAAGAATCTTTTGCTCTTCAAAATGGTAATAATGGTTTGTCACATCATAATTACTATCAAAGAGATTTATATAACCAATTGTTTAAAGAAGTTTGGCAAAAACTATTAGATAAAAAAATTGTAAACAAGACGCTCGAGGAAATTCAAAATTCAAATTTTTTTAAATACTCTCCGTACAAATCACTAAACCCAGATCAATTTAATTCTGTTTTAGATATAATAGAAAATTTAAATAAGAAAAAATCAAATCATATTTTTGTAAAAGGAAGCGCTGGGACAGGTAAAACAATTTTAGCAACTTATTTAATCAAATTACTTACTTCAAAACAGGAGCAATTAAATACAGAAAATGTCGATGGAGAAAATCTCAGAGAGCTTGAGCTTATGTCTGAGTTTCAGGTAAAATATCCTAAGCCTACTATCGGATTAGTGATTGCCATGACCTCTTTAAGAAAAACTTTACAAAATGTTTTTGATAAAATACCAGGATTAAGCAGCGATATGGTAATTAGTCCTACAGAAACATTTAAAAAGAAATACGATATTTTAATTGTTGATGAGGCTCATCGATTGCGTCAACGAAAGAATATTTCATGGATGGGTGTTTTTACACAAAACAATAATAAGTTGGGTTTGGGGAATGAAGGGACGGAGTTAGATTGGATTTTAGCAAACAGTTCGCATCAGATATTCTTCTACGACGCCGCTCAATCCGTTAAACCCTCAGACGTTCCGGAAAATAGGTTTAAAACTCTATTAAATAAATCTTCTACAGTAAAATTAGAATTGAAATCTCAAATGCGTGTTAATGCTGGTTCTGACTATATTACATTTGTAGATAATCTTCTTAATTGTAATTTAAAGACTTCAGAATTTGAACCGCTAAACTATGATCTGCGAGTTTTTCAATCCTTTAAGGAATTACATTCAGAATTAACAAAAAAAGAAAATGAATACAAACTTTGTCGATTAGTTGCAGGATATTCTTGGCCTTGGGTCACTCAAAAAGAAAAACCAATCCAAGACCATGACATTGAAATAGAGGGGTTGAAATTCTGTTGGAATAAAACTGATAAAGACTGGATAAGCACAAAAAATTCTTTTCAAGAAATAGGTTGCATTCATACTACTCAGGGTTACGATTTAAATTATATTGGGGTCATTTTTGGAAAAGAAATAATTTACAACCTAGAGTCAGAGAAAATTGAAATTATTTCAAAAAATTATTTTGACAAAAATGGCAAGAATGGGATCTCTAATCCAGCAGACTTAAAGGCGTACATTATTAATATTTACAAAACAATGATGTATAGAGGAATTAAAGGAACTTTTATATATGCCTGTGACAAAAACTTAAGAGACTATTTGTATAACGCTATTCACGGAGAAAAAGCAAAACTTGTTCCGTATAATATACAAGAGGTAGAACCATTTGTTAATAGTGTGCCTTTGTTTGACTTAAAAGTTGCTGCAGGTAATTTCAGTGAATTGCAATATGTATCACATTATGATTGGATTAAACTTCCCTCATCGCATAAACCTTCAAAAGAATTATTTGCCTGTAGGATAGAAGGTGAATCAATGAATAAAATAATTCCAAACGGATCAATTTGTTTGTTTAGAAAATATTCCGGAGGATCGCGAAATGGTAAAATTGTTTTAGTTGAGCATTCCTCAATTCACGAATCTGAATTTGGTTCAGGATATACAATTAAAGAATATCATAGTCAGAAAAACATGGAGGGCGAACAATGGTCGCACGAAAAAATTATTCTGAAACCCCTTTCACATGATTCGAAATACAAGAATATTGAACTTTCCTCCGATGAAGCATTTAGCCTGAAGGTAATCGGGGTTTTTGAGTCTATCGTACAGTAAAATTTTCGTATAACTTAATAATATTTAATTGATTATGGATTAGTTAAAAATTATTTATCGTAAATCGCGATTTACGATTTCATGTCATTATCACTACCTTTATCTTAATTACACTAATATGAAAAAACATAGCGGTATACGGCCTCAGGACATTGCTGTATTACTTAAAATAATTTCTAAAATAAACGTGGATGGCTGATTAAAGAACTTGCCGATGAATTATTTATCAGTCAAAGTGAAGTCAGCGAAAGTCTTCATCGCTCTTTTATTGCAGGTTTAATTTCATTAGACAAAAAAGTGTAATGAAACAATCTCTTCTTGAATTTTTGGAACATAGATTAAGATTTGTTTTTCTACAAAAACCAGGCGCTCTAGTTGCGGGTATTGCAACTTCGCACTCAGCAATTCCCTTAAAAAAATTTATTATCAGTGATGATAATTATGTATGGCCTTATGCTGAAGGCAATATGCGTGGCCAAAATATAGAGCCTCTTTACAATGGTGTTGTTAAGGCTTGTTTGAAAGATGAAAAGCTGTATGAGTTATTAGCACTTACTGATGCCCTAAGGGTTGGACGAGTTCGTGAAAAGTCACTTGCCAGTAAAGAGCTTAAAAAAGGATTAAATAAGAACACTTCGGTTATTAAAAAACTAGTGGAGATAATAAAAGATTAAAAAAACATCTCTAAAACTCCAACTCCATTTGCCTCGGTAATAATTGAAATGTCATTCTATGCAACGGCGTTGTACCGTATTGACGAATACCTTCGCGATGAAGTTTAGTAGGATAAGCCATGTTTTTTTCCCAGCCGTAGTAAGGATATTTTAGTGCCGCCGCTTTCATAAAATCATCACGATAGGTTTTTGCTAAAATACTGGCGGCAGCAATACTTAAAAATTTGGCATCACCTTTTACAATACATTGATGCGGAATTTTTTTGTAGGGTTTAAAACGATTGCCATCAATCAATAATAATTCAGGAATAGTTTTTAATTGATCAACCGCGCGGTGCATTCCTAAAAACGAAGCGTTTAAAATATTAATCTCATCAATTTCAATATTCGATACTTGCGCCACAGCAAATGCGAGCGCTTCTTTTTCAATTACCTCACGCAATTCATAACGAATTTTATCAGTGAGTTGTTTACTGTCGTTTAAAATTTTGTTTTTGTAATCTTTCGGTAAAATAACAGCCGCAGCAAAAACGGGACCAGCTAAACAACCACGTCCCGCCTCATCACAGCCAGCTTCAATTTTATTTTTATTGAAATAAGATTTGAGCATGGCCTTCACCCGATTCGCAAGCGAATCACCCTCTCCCAAAAGGAGAGGGGATTAGTTGCGCTTTTTAGTTTAACTTCTCTAAACAAGCTTTCATGTTTTCGTAGTTCGGCTGCTCAGTTGCTTTTTCTAATATCTCAGCGTATTGTATCTTCCCTGCTTTATCTACTATAAAAGCTGAACGCTTACTTACACCTTTCATTCCTAAAATAAATTCATCATACAAACAACCATAGGCTGTAGAAGCTGTTTTATTAAAATCAGAGATCAATTCGAAATTAAGATTCTGCGACTCCTTGTATTTTCCCAATACAAACGGACTATCGATAGAAATCCCTAAAATAACCGCATTCAAGTCTGAATAAATGCTGATCTCATCGCGCATATGGCAAAGCTCTGCGGTACAAGTACCTGTGAATGCTAATGGGAAAAATAATACTACCACATTTTTTCCTTTGTAATCAGATAATGCAATTTCCTTCTTTTCAGGGTTATACAGTTTAAATTCAGGGGCTGTGTCTCCAATTTTGATACTCATAAGTTCTATTTTTTTAAATTAAAATTTATATAATTATTACGTGTTTTAGCAAAGTAAATCATAATTTAGCAACCTCAATTCGTATTGACATAAAACTTAATAAAATATGTCAACATTGCCGCAAATTCATGCGACCATATTGAGATCCTGAACCGCAAGTGCAGAATAAATTCAGCCGACTTGTTTCAGAATGACGGGTAACAAAAATATTAAAAAAATAAAATTTAAAAATATGAGTACAGAAAGTAAATGTCCTTTTGGTCACGGACAAGCAAAACAAACAGCAGGCGCAGGTACAGCAAATAAAGACTGGTGGCCGAACCGTTTAAATTTATCCATCTTACGTCAGCATTCTTCTTTATCCGACCCAATGGATTTAGGATTTAATTATGCTGCAGAATTTAAAAAATTGGATTTAAAAGCTATCAAAAAAGAAATTTTTGATATCATGACGACTTCGCAAGATTGGTGGCCTGCTGATTATGGTCATTATGGCCCGTTATTTATTCGTATGGCTTGGCATAGTGCTGGTACATATCGTATTTCTGATGGTCGTGGTGGAGCAGGCACGGGCAATCAACGTTTTGCGCCGGTAAATAGTTGGCCTGACAATGGAAATCTAGATAAAGCGCGTTTATTGCTTTGGCCTGTTAAACAAAAATACGGGAATAAAATTTCTTGGGCTGATTTAATGATTTTAGCTGGTAATTGTGCTTTAGAATCTATGGGTTTTAAAACATTTGGATTCGCAGGCGGAAGAGCAGATATATGGGAACCGGAACAAGATATTAATTGGGGAAGTGAACACGAATGGTTAGGTGATAAACGTTATACTGGAGATCGTCAATTAGATGATCCTTTAGCAGCTGTGCAAATGGGATTAATTTATGTAAATCCGCAAGGGCCAAATGGAAATCCTGATCCGATTGCTTCTGGAAAAGATATTAGAGAAACTTTTCGACGCATGGCGATGAATGATGAAGAAACTGTTGCTTTAGTTGCGGGCGGACACACGTTCGGTAAAGCACACGGAGCAGCAAGTGATAGTCATGTTGGTGTAAATCCAGAAGGCGCAAGTATTGAAGAGCAAGGTATGGGTTGGAAAAATAGTTTTGGTTCTGGAAAAGGTGGCGATACAA
>JAYTSW010000169.1:0-7512 GCA_043745425.1 Sphingobacteriaceae bacterium
AGAACGAACAGAAAACATGGGAGATTATTTCACCGTTCATCCGTGGTGGGAAAAAAAACTTTTTACTGATTTAACAGAAGAATATTCTTCGAGTATGGAAGTCTTACAAGAAGATCTTAAAATAAGAGAATTAATATCATCAGCAGATGAAAGTGCTAAACATATTCATATTTTATAAAATAGAGGTGTATTAGAATCATCTAAACCTAAAATAAAATCAAAATGGATATTGTTATTCTCGGACATAAAGGAATGTTAGGGCAAATGGCTTATAAGTATTATGAATCAAAAAATTACAATGTATATACTACAGATATAAGATTTGATGAAAATAATATTTCTGAATGGTCAAAGTTTGTGAAATCTAAACCGAATGCTATCATAATTAATTGTATTGGCAAGATTAAACAAAAGTCTGATGATTTATACCAATTAATGTGGTCAAATGCAATTCTTCCGCTTCATATTGTTAACATCAAAAGCAAAAATCAAATTTTTATCCAACCGAGTACTGATTGTGTTTTTAAAGGCGATAAATTAAGTTCTTACTATGTGAATGATTGGGCTGATGCTGATGATACCTATGGATGGTCAAAAAGACTTGGTGAAGTAGCTCTTGAAAATAAAGAAGGGTGTATGGTTGTCAGAGTTTCAATTATTGGACCAGATTTTCATCCAAATCCTAAAGGGCTATTGGGCTGGTTTTTGTCTCAACCCATAGAAAATACTGTGAAGGGTTATATCAATCATTTTTGGAATGGTATCACAACATTAGAGTGGTGTAAACAAGTAGAAAAAATTTTTTTAAACAACAAGAATAACTTTTCAGGTGAAATAATTCAACTTGGGACAAAAGAGACATACTCAAAGTATGAAATGCTTTTAATGTTTAAACAAATCTTTAATACAGAACATGTGATAGAACCTTTTGAAGCTAACCTATCAATTAATAGGTGTTTAAATCCCAATATTATCTCTGAAAAACTTGAAACGCAAATTCAGGATTTAAAAAATTTCTTTTAATAAAATTGATGTTTTATTAATATAATATAACTTTATGATAAAGACTATTTTAAGGAAATCTACAATATTTATGTGGATATTTCACAAGTATCAATTAAGAGTTAGAAAAATCTTTAGTAAAAATGAACATTTATTTAAAGGTAAACGAGGTGTTGAAATAGGTGGACCAAGTATAGGATTCAGAAAAAATGGTCCACTACCTATTTACAATATTATCGAATCTTTGGATAACATAAATTATAGTGATAAAACATTTTGGTCTTCTATCAGTGAAGGGCAGGACTATCAATACCAAGAAGGGAAAAAGACAGGAAGGCAAATTATAGCAGACGGGATAGATTTATCAAAAATTAAAGATAATTCCTACGATTTTATGTTATCTTCTCATGTGATTGAGCATATCGCTAATCCAATAAAAGCTATTGAAGAATGGAAACGAGTGATTAAAGAAAACGGTCATTTATTTATTATTGTACCATTTAGAGATAAAACCTATGATAGGAAAAGACCACTAACTACGATAGAGCACCTTATAGAGGATTACATAAACCAAACAGAAGAAAGTGATACGACACATATTGAAGAGGTAATTCATTTGCACGATTTAACGGTTGATTCAACTGTTAATTCTTATGAGGAACATGTAGAAAGAACTTTAAATAATATCAAAACGAGAATAGTACACCATCATACATTTGATATGAATTTGGTGATACAAATGCTTGAATATTGTAAGTTTAAAATAATTGATTCCCAATTTGTTTACTCGTTTAATCTTGTTGTAATAGCTCAAAAAGTGTAAATAGTATGAAGTTGACCCAGTTAAGTACAATAAAAACAAATATAATTGCAAACTATTTTGGTACATTTTGGAGCGTCTTTTCATTATACTTTTTCATACCGTTCTATATAAAATATTTGGGGGCTGAAGCTTATGGCTTAATAATGTTTTCTGTTACATTGCAGGCTATAATTTCATTATTAGATAGCGGATTTTCTCCATCTTTACGCAGAGAGTTATCTTGGGGAAATAGATATACAGATAGTTTTGTTTCAAGGTCTTTATCACTGATAAAAACGGTAGAATTTTTTTATTTGTGTATTTTTATTGTTCTATTTTTTATTTTTTTTACTATTTCAGATTGGATTGCTAATAATTGGTTTCATCTAAAAAGTTTGCAAGTAATTGATGTAAAATGGGCAATTGTATTTATGGCAGCAAATGCAGTTTTGCAAATGCAGTCAAGTTTATATAATGGTTCTTTTTTGGCATTAGAATTACAAGTTTTTTCTAATATACTTCAATTTTTTTTCTCCTTATTTCGTAATGGGTTTGTAATATTAATTCTTATATTAAACCCGACACCAATAGCTTTTTTAATTTGGCAGTTTCTAGTAATATTGATTTATATTGGTATTCAACGGTATTTCTTATTTAAAACCATTCATTCTTTTTCTGAGAATAAAGAAATATACGGCACAAAAGACTTATTACTTTTGAAAGATATTTGGAAACTAAGTAGTATGTTTTTAATTATTTCGATATTGTCAACTATAAATTTACAAACAGATAAACTAGTCATTTCGAAATTATTGCCGATTGCAAACTTAGGTTATTACAATACCGCTTATTCCATAAGTATTATTTTGGTATCATTAAGTGCGCCCATTTCAACAGCTCTTTCTCCGTTATTAATAAAAGCATATTCTTTAAAAGATACTGCGAAAACGTATGCCTATTTTCATAAGTACGCAAAATTTATTTCGATTTTAACGGGTGCTTTAGGTATTACAATTTTATTGTTTAGTTATAAGATAATCAGTATTTGGACTGGAAATGAATATTTTACAAGCCAAGCAGCACCTGTTGCACCTTACATGATAATCTCAGCTCTCTTCTTGGCAGCACAAATTATCCCATTTAATATAGCGATTGCAAGTGCTGATATGAAGCCAATTATTTTTACTTGCGTAGTAAATATTATATTGACGATACCAGCTTATATTTTTGCAACTAAAAAATTTGGAATTGAAGGTGCTGGCTTTGTTTGGTTAATTTCTAATTTTTTCATGATGTTGTTCAATATATACTTTTACCTTCGTAAAACATTATCTGAAAGTTATGTAAAATGGTTAATTCACGATTTTATGATACCTATTCTAATTGTAGGTTCTACAGCAGCTTTATTATCCTTATTCAAACCAAATTTTACAAATAATTTTTTAGAACTAATTTCAATCGGATTTGTATTTGGCATATCTATTTTTACTGGATTACTTATTTTTTTTATGCCTGAATTTAGAGTATATTTCAACAGAAAATAAATTATATCATGGATTTCGAAAGTACTACAAAACCGATATTAAGTATTGTAATTCCTACAAAAAATAGGTACAGTACACTTGAAGTTGTTATTGAGGGGTTGGTTTTATGGAAAGATAAAGATGTAGAAATCATCATTCAGGACAATAGTAATGACAATACATCAATCAAACTTATCATAGAGAAAATCAGTGATTCAAGAATAAAGTATTTTTATACAAAAGAATCAATAACGGCTCCTGAAAATTGTAATAAAGCCATTAAAAATGCAAATGGAGAATACGTTTGTTTTATTGGAGATGACGACGGAGTTGCTCATGAAGCGATTAGATTGACGAGATGGATGTTAGAAAATAATATTGACTCAGCATATTTGAACGTCGCAACTTATGCCTGGCCAGATTTAGAAGATAAAAATCATGGATTTAAATTTTCAGGGCAAATGAAAATATTTAACAATAATTGTAAATTGTTATTAACTGATCCTTATAAAGAACTTGAGAAATTACTTAAAAGTGGTGCCTTAATTATCCCTGCAGTACCACGAGTATATCAAGGAATTGTTCGCAAATCTTGTTTAGAGGCTCTGTATATGAAAACGGGTACTTATTTTCCAGGACCTGTTCCTGACATGAGTAATGCTGTTGGATTAGTGCCCTTTGTCAAGAAACACCTTTTTGCTGATTATCCATTCGTAATTGCTGGGGCAGCTGGTCATAGTATGGCAGGCAAAGGAGCTTTAAAAAAACATCACAACGCTTTAGAAAATGAAAAAACTTTGCCTAATGATACAATAAAATACTGGTCTAATATTTTACCAAAATATTGGTCAGCTCAAACGATTTGGGCAGAAGGAGCACTTAAAGCATTAGATGCTGTTGGTTTGTCTGATTGGGCAATAAAACTAAATATAGAACAAACCTTAGCAGCCTGTTTGATGTATGTTCCAGATTTTAGAGCAATAACTTTTTCAAAAATTCGCGAACTTAAGTCAAAAAAAATAGTTTCTCGAAGAAAAATTTTATATTATTTTATAAAAATTTGTTTAGTCCGTATTAGAAGTTATGTAAATGCCATATTGAGAAATACAATAAATGTTGATTTAGATAATAACTATAGTATAAAATGTGAAAATGTCAAAGATGCCATGATATTATTAGATGAATATAATTTAAGAAACCCAATAAAATATGACGTCCTGTTATTAAAATAATTGAGTGATTAGGAATTTTGATTAACATTTTAATATCTGCGTTACGACTACAAAATTAGCTTTTTTAAGCTAAAAGTAATTTTATGGTCACAATTACTTTCAACCAAGCATAAATGCTAAATATTTCGATATTCTTTCTCATACTCATAGTCATTTTAAGGTTTGCTAATAAAAATATCAAAAACTTAGCTTATCTCTATGCATTTTTTATACCTTTTTATGGGGTTGTATTTGAAATAGGATTACAAGTTACGCCAGAAAAAATGGTAACATTTTCAATGTTACTGTATATGATTATTTCCAAGAATAAAGCAAGACTTTCTAATAATGTCGCGATATATTTATTTTTTATATTCCTTGTAACTATTTTTATGAGTTTTTTACTACCAGATTATGCAGATCAATTTCCCTTGGTTAGAGGTCGTTTAAGATGGGTGTTTCAGATTTTTTATTTTCTTATGGCTTTTGCACCAGTTTATTTTGTTCCAATGGTTCTTAAAAACCAAAAAGACATTTATAAATTTATTTCTATTTTCGTTATATCCGTATTGATACAATGTATTCTTGCGCTCACGCAATATTTTTTATATAGTGCTACTGGCTTTGACCTATTTCCGATAGGTTTATTTAATGCAACCGAAGAAAATGCTGTCAGAACCGCCCTTTTTGGTTATGAGGGTAACACGTTTTTTCGTATTTGCGCTTTAGCAGGAGAACCTAAGCACCTAGCTTATATTACACTTGATGCTCTCCTTTTTGTTTATGCCTATATATTGATAAAAGGTCGAACTATAAAAACGGCTATTCTTTTTTCCTTGTTGGGAATCGTCATCATATTAACTTATTCTACACAAGGAATAATTTTACTTGCATTAGATTTATTGCTCTTTCCAGTTATATATGCAATTTATACGCGAAAAAAACTCGTTCAATCTTTTATTTTATTTTTAAGTGTCTTTATATTAGCTATTCTCATTTGGAATTATTCTGATGCTGGTAGCCTCTTAAAATATAGGACAGTTGATAGGCTTTCAGATTCGGGTGTTGGTGAAACTGGTATTGAAGATTTTGATTTAATTATTCTTTCTTACTTTGAAGACAACCCTTTAAGAGCCTTGATTGGTACGGGCTTAGGCAATATTCATTTTTTTACAGTTGATTATATACCTCAAGAATTAATGTACTATGCCTATGGTAACGTATATGCATCGAAGAAAGGAGTTATTAAAATTATTAGTGAGACTGGTATATTCTCTTTATTTTTATTTATAGCTATGTTTCATTCTGTTATTTTTAATATATCGCATTTAAAAATTAAAAACGGTTTTATATTGAATAATAATATACTTATTACAGCTACACCAGTTTTATCTATTATAATAGTCATAAATTATTTTTTTACTTGTGATGGACCACTGTTTTATACTTTTATCCTTTCCGTTTTATTTTCTTTAAGAAATGCCATAAATAGTTCTATGAATTAAAAAGAAATATTACCATTGCATAATGCGCATCAACCAAAAGAATAAACTTTATTAGAGTAAACACACAAATACGTTTTTATAATTTCTTGTTTATACTTAATTAGGATAAAAATGTCCAAAACAAAGCAGCCAAATAATTTTTTAATAAAAATTAAATCCAAAGTCGGTAAAATATTATTTTCTGATTTTGTAGGAAACTTAATTTCCATCTACTTTAAAAATAATATTCCATGTTATGACTGCATAGTTGATACGAATTCCTCTTTTTTTACAAATACCATGCGGGCAAGTATTTATTTTAAAGCATACGAAGGAGCTGAGATAAGATTCATCAGAAAATATTTGCCCTCTAATCGAGATGTCATTGAGTTAGGTTCAAGTCTTGGAATAGTATCTTCACAAATAGCAAAAAAACTTGATTTTAGCCAATCAAGATTATTTTGTATAGAAGCAAACCATGAACTGCTTAATAATCTAAAAAGCAATATTAAAATAAATGGGGGTGACAATATTAAATACAAGATTTTAAATAATTTAATAGACTATAGTAAACCAACAGGCTCTACTATAGATTTTTATGCAAATTCTGATATACTTGTGTCTTCTAAATTCATAGAAAAAAATCAAATAAATGATACAAATATTCAAAAAATTGAAAACCTATATTTATCTGAATTATTGAAAACCAATTTAATAAAAGATTATACATTAATTTGTGATATCGAGGGAGGCGAAATTGATTTTTTAATTAATGATGTAGATTCTTTAAGAAATTGCAAACTAATGATAATCGAACTGCACGATACAAAATATTTAGGTAAGAATTATTCAATTGATAATCTCATCGATATTATAAACAATTTTGGTTTCTTTACTTTAATAGATTCTTATGGGCCTGTTGCTGTATTTTCTCAAATTAATAGTGTTATAGAGTGAAATTCTATAATGACTAGACCATCTTTTGCACTAACATAAAAAGGTTTTCAATCATATTTATGAATAACTGTTTTTATGTCAAAATTTTCCTGTTTATTATCCCAAAAATAAATGAGGAAAATTGATTTTAGTTTTCAATTTCTCATTTCATTATGTAATAAGTGCTTCAGATTAATATACATATAGAATCTTTAAAAAAATAAAATTATTGTAAAATTTGAGAATTGTAAATAGATACTTAAGTTTACGTTGGTTTAGTTATCATTCTAACCCTTATAACGATTTTCTTTTTAATGAAATAGTAAGGAGAGAGACAGTCCCACTAGAAGTCTTTTTTATAAAGAATACTTTAAATAGTCATCCCTGGCAGACAAATACCTCGATTAAATTTAAATATTCAGAAATGCGCTATACTTTTAAAATAGATTGGAAAACAGTCTCTAGTGCATTATTTGAATCTAACTTACACTATTATATAGTGGCAGGTTGGAATAATCCAACGATGTTTTTACTAATCTCAATTTTAGCAATTA
>JAYTSW010000170.1:0-7470 GCA_043745425.1 Sphingobacteriaceae bacterium
CCAATGTTAGCAGAGCAGTGCATGGATAAAACTTTTTTATCGTGAGGTAAAATATAATTTAATACGGCAAAAATTCCTTTTTTAATTTCGCCTGTGTAAGCTGTTCCACCAATCAAAATCATTTTACGAGTGAAATCAATAATAGCGAAGTTATGCTGACGAGTTCCGTCGATTGCGGGGTCTGCTTTATAATTCGGCGCGTTTAAAATTAACCAATCGTGCTTGAAAGTTTTAATTTCTTCCTGAGTTGGGCGTAAAAATAAATTGTTTGCGAATAAATTACTCCAAGGCGTTTCAGTAACAACACGAATGTTTATTCTGTATTTAGGATCAGCACAAGCGTAAGAATCACGTACCCAAACTTTTTTACCTGCAAAATAGGCAAGCATACGTTTGTGAAGTACTTCAAATTTATCTTTATCGAAACGATTGTTTACATCGCCCCACCAAACAGAGTCTTTTGTAGTATCATCAACCACCACGAATTTATCTTTAGGTGAGCGGCCAGTAAATTCTCCGGTGTCAACTGCAAGGGCTCCAACATCGGTTAAAACACCTTGTTTAAGGTTTATAGTTTCTTTTACTAATTCTTCAGGGCTTAGGTTCCAGTAAGCTGTATCAACATTAGATAATCCAAGATCTGCGATGCTTACATTATTAGCTTTTAATCCAATTTCGTTCATTGCTAAAAGAGATTTTATTTCTCGCAAATTTACAAAAAAAAAGGGCTTTTTACAGCCCGTTTATTCACAATTTCTATTAGCGTTTAACTCGCTCCTGATTTTCGTTAACTTTCACTCTATCAGAGCCTTCAGCCATCTTTTTTAATTCATCAATGAAGGTCTTTTGCTCTCCACTGTTCATTTCTTTTAAACCAAGGCAAATATCCTTTTCACCTTCACGTCCCATAGGAATAACATCATAGGCTGGTTTTTTAGGATGATTTTTAATAAAGGCTTCAATCGCATCGTATTTTGCCCCGTCAATACCTGAGGCAAAGCTGATAAAAGAAACAGCTACTCGGTATTTTATTTTAGTGTCTTTCTCAGCAGTTTTGGTTGTGCTATCGCTAGAGTTAGTCGCTTTCGATTTTGTTTTACAATTCGCAAACATAAGTGTTAGGGCTGCTAATATCATTAAGGTTAACTTTTTCATATTGGTAAATTTTAGTTTGTAAATATGGTAATAATGTTGAAGGAAATCAAATGTTCAAAGCATAAAAATTGATTCCTACAAGACAAGTTTAATATTGCAAGTGCCGTGCCAAAGCACTTTAATCATTCTTTTTTATCAGTTTTTAACACAGCTAAGCATAAACAGAGCCATCCTAAAACAAAACATACACCTCCAATCGGGGTAATCGGACCTAAAACCTTTAACCAATCAGCACCCAATAAGTGACGTGTGCACAAAAAATATAATGAGCCTGAAAATAAAATAATGCCCAAGAAAAATAAGGCAAAAGCCCAATTAAAAAATTTATTAGGATAGAGCTTCATTAAAACAACTAATAGCAGCATCGCTAATACATGATACATTTGGTATTTTACAGCTGTATCAAAACCGTTCAATAAATCTGGAGTAATTAAACCTGTTTCTAATTTTGATTTTAAAAAATGTGCGCCCAATGCGCCTAAGGAAACGGCAATCGCCCCTAAAAGCCCAATGAGAATTAGTTTATTTTTTGGAATCTGGTTTTCCATTTTTATTTAGAGATAAATTGTAAAAAATCTTTTCTATTTTCGCTGAACTGAAAATTCTCTACAAGTATTTTGTAATTCTCTTTGTCAACCGTAACAGCGTATGCAGATTTAGCTAATTCCATTTTTTCGCGGTCGTGAATAAAAATTTCCATTAATGACTGAACCTGCAGTGTATTTAAGCAATGATTCACTACTTTTTCTTTCGCTACTTTAATTCTATCGTTCTCGTATTGTGTTTTTTTAATAATAGAAATAATTTCTCCTAAAGTTTCATCAGTAATAGCAACGGTGCAATGCATGTTATTCTGAAAATCAGCATTAGACATGTCTTTCCGAAACAAAACATAATCTTCTTTCATGCTTTTAAACTTAAATATTTCGGTAATTTTTTCAGTATTCGCTTTGTCTTTAATATGTGAATAAGCACGCTTCACTAATTTCAATTTGTCCATTTCCACTTCCAATAAATTGAGTAATTGCATTACTTGACTTACGGTATAACAATTCAGATTAATAATGGATTCAACATAATTGTATCTATTTTGGATATCGTTAGATTTGGTAATCAGATTGATGGCATGTTTAATATCGATATCTGTTAATTCAACGCTACATATTTTAGAAGAATCGTTATAGTTTTTATAAAATACAGGTTTGTTAGCCCATGCTTTATACAAATTGCCGTAAATAGTATTATCAATAACAGGGCCTTTATCAATAGGGGCTTCGGCCACTTTTGGGGTTTGCGGTGCGGATAATTCACCAATAGAAACAAAATTAAATTTACCGGATTTATTTGTGTTTTGTTTTATAGAATAGGTTATTTCTTTATTATTATTTTTTTCGAAAGCTTTAATGTGAATAGAGTCGGAAACAATACTATTATCTTTTTCAAACTCAGCCTTTAATTTACACCAGCCCTCGTTAACATTAAATACCTTCACATTAGCTTGCGCATCATTGTTGATTTTTTCTCCGTTTACAAATAAAACAAAGCGATTACCGTTTTCGCTAACAACAACCAGATTATTATTTACGACCTGAGAATAGGAAGAGTAGGAAAAAAAAATAAGGGAGAAATATGTAAAAGTAAGTCGGAGCATTAATTTTATTAGATATGAGCAAATTTAAGTTTATTACTGATAGGCCCCAATAAAATGTAGGCATTTATATTGGCTTAGCATTAAGAATTCTAAGGCCGAAAACAAAGTGTATGAAAAATAAGATTGTTTTCGACCAAGAATTCTATAATTTTGCCTTAGCTTAAGCATTATGAATAAAATATTAATAATAGGTGCAGGTCGTTCAACATCAAGCCTCATTTCTTACCTTTTAAAGCAATCTACTAATTATAGTTGGGAGATTACCGTTGCAGATACCGATATAAAATTGGCGCAAACCAAAACTAAAGGTTTTCCTACTGCAAAAGCAATGAGTTTAGATGTGAGTAATGTTTCCGAACGCGAAAATGCTATTAAAGCTTCTGATTTTGTAATCTCTATGTTACCTGCTTTTATGCATGGTGATGTAGCTCGTGATTGTATTAAAAACGGAAAACATATTGCTACTGCTAGTTATGTTAGTGCTGAGATGAAAGAGTTGGATGCAGAAGCCAAACAAAAAGGATTATTGATATTAAATGAATGCGGATTAGATCCAGGAATTGATCATGCTTCCGCTATGAAAATAATAGACCATTTAAAATCACAAGGTGCAGAAATAACTTCATTTAAATCCTATTGTGGTGGATTAGTTGCCCCGCAGAGTAATGATAATCCCTGGGGTTATAAATTTAGCTGGAACCCGCGTAACGTAATTTTAGCAGGGCAGGGAACAGCGCAATTTTTAGAGGGCGGACAATTAAAATTTATTCCTTACAACAGACTGTACACTCAAATTGATTCGATTGCAGTTGATGGTTACGGAAAGTTTGACGCTTATGCTAATCGTGATAGTATTGGTTATAAAGATCCTTACGGATTACAAAATATAAAGACTTTATTACGTGGTACATTACGACAAACCGGTTATTGCAAAGCGTGGAATGTGTTTGTAAAATTAGGTTTAACGGATGATGGATATAAAATCAGAAATGCAAATACACTAACCTATACTCAACTGTTGGATTCTTTTTTACCGGATGGAAAAGGGAGCACAAAAGAAAAATTAAAAGCGTTTATGCAAAACGATTGGGATGCAGAGGTTGAAGAGAAATTAAATTCTCTCGAGTTATTCGATAATAAAAAAATTAAGATGGGGGAGGGTTCTCCAGCGCAATTATTACAAGAGTTACTGGAAGAAAAATGGAAATTACAAAACGGTGATAAAGACATGGTTGTTATGCAACATTTGTTTGAATACACATTAAATGGAAAAGCTCACAAACTCAGTTCGTCTTTAGTTGTAATTGGTGACGATGAAGAACACACTGCGATGGCAAAAACTGTAGGATTACCATTGGCAATTACAGTGAAGAATTTCTTAATAGGAAAATTCAAATTAAGCGGTGTGCAAATTCCAATCGTAAAAGAAATTTATGAACCTCTTTTATCAGAGTTAGAAGAATTAGGAATTGTGTTTGCCGAAAAAGAAAATTAATTTTTAGAAAATTTACTTTTCATATAAGTGATTACTATTGGAAGAACCGAGAGTCCGATAATTCCCAAGCAAACCAAATCTATGTGTTTACGGATGAATTCTACTTCTCCTAATAAATAACCTGCAGTAGTTAAACTGCCAATCCACAGAGCGCCACCAACAATATCAAACACTAAATATTTTTTGTAATTCATTTCACTAACACCTGCTGCAAAAGGAGCGAAGGTGCGCACAAACGGAACAAAACGCGCCATGATGATAGCTTTAGTGCCATGTTTTTCGAAAAACGCATGCGCCGCATCTAAATGTTTTTGTTGAACAATTGGTTTTCCTTTTAATTTTAAATGAAACACTTTTACGCCTATAGTTCTTCCAATCCAGTAATTACAATTATCACCAACAACAGCCGCAATAAATAAAAGAATAAGTAAATACGACATGCTTAAATGTCCCGAACGGGCAAACAATCCCGCCATAAACAATAAAGAATCTCCAGGTAAAAAAGGCATTGCGACCAATCCGGTTTCAACAAAAATTACAAGAAACAGAATTGTATAAATGGAAGTACCGTAATTGGCAAAAATCCATTCTAAATCAAGATGAGGGAAAATGTGATGAAATAGTTCTACCATGGGAGTTTATAGTCTATAGTTTATGGTTGATAGTAGGAGGTTGTTCAATCGATAAAACTATAAACTATAGTCTATCAACTATAAACTTTTTATAATCCAACGTCTTCTATATAAGCAAGAATCCCTCCTTTTAAATTGTACAAATTCTTATAGCCCATTTGTGTTTCGAGTGCTTGAATAACTGCTGCACTTCTTTTGCCACTACGACAATGAATAATAACTTGTTTGTCTTTCGAAATTTTTTCGGCGTTATCCATTACATCACCCATCGGTATTAATTCACCGTTCAGGTTCATGTCGTCAAACTCATGCGGTTCGCGAACATCAATTAACTGAAAATCGACTTTCTTATCGATTAACTCTTTCAATTCTTTGGCTGTTATCTCAAGCATGTTAGTTTTATTAAAATGATTTAGAATTCAAATTTACGAGGTTTGTTTCATATTATCAGGTAAAAATGTAAAAAAAGTATCACCTCTTAGTCCTAAACGTAAAGTTTCGAGCGGAATAACGTCGTCAACACCAATATTACCAACGTTTACATTACTACCAAAAAGCTTCAAGAAGTAGACCTGCTGTGGCTTTTGAGGGGTTTCCCATATAATGTTCTCTAATTTTATTTTGTTAACGATGCGGTTAATTAAGAGGGTATGAGCGCTTCCGTTTTTATGAAAAATACCAACATTTCCACTTTCGCGGGCTTCGGCAATTACTTGGCTAGCTCCGGCATCTAATTCAGCCTGCATCATTTTAATCCAGCGGGCAGGATGAATAATAACCCCTTCTTCTTTTGAACCAACTTCCGATAGCACAGTAAAGTTCTTAGCCAATTTGGTAATGAACTCACATTTTTTATCATGATCAATTGTGATACTACCATCCGATACTTCGGCTGAATCAATTCCTAAAGAGGTAATGAATTTAAGGTAATCTTCAAATTTATTACGAATCACAAAAGCTTCAAATAAAGTGCCACCTAAATAAACTTTGATGTTATTTTTTTGATACAGTTTAATTTTCTCCTTAATGTTTTTTGAAACCACCGAAGTGCCAAATCCTAATTTTACATAATCTATATAATCAGCACTGCTTTCCATCATGTCTTCTGCCTGTCGGAAACTAATGCCTTTATCCATAACCATGGTGAGGCCGGATTTGCGTGGTTTTTCGGTGCGATCAGGTAAAAATGGTAAGTTAACAGAGTATGCCATATTAATTTTTAAAGGAGTTTATTAATTCTAAAACTTGAGTATCATCTTTTAGCGCGGGCGAATATTCAAATATTTCGGTGTATTTATTAAAATCCATTTCAAGGGCTTTGCTTAAATTTTCAATCCCTTCATTTCGTTTTCCTGTTTCAATTAAAATCACACCCAAACGGTAATACATCTCTGCAACATCTGGAAAATATTTAATCCCTTCAGTTAAGGTTTCAATGCAATCTTTATAATAACCGGCTTCATCAAGCAACTTCGCATAATCCAACCATACATCAAAATCAGGATATTCTAATTCAATTACTCTTTGAAAAGCCATGGCGGCCTCTTCATGAAACCCTAATTTCTGTTGCACCTCTGCAAACACATACCAATATTCGGGTTCATTAGGATTTATCTCTAATGCTTTTTTAATGTAATGGATACCTTCTGTTAAACGATTCATGGCATCCAAACAAACACCAATACCTAACCAGGAATCGGCGTGAGCAGGATCAATTTTTACGCAGCGATTATAATTTTTTAGTGCCTCATCAAATTCATTCAGATTTTCGTAACATTCACCAATGTAATAATAGGTATTGGCATCTTTGTTCTCGTGTTTAAACGTTTCTTTGTAAACTTCAATCGCATCACGATATCTTTCCAATTGCGCTAAGGAATTAGCTTTATTAAAATACGCTGAGCTGAATTTATCGTTAATGGCAATAGCGTAATCGTACGACTCAATCGCTTTTTCAAACAAACCAAATCTGTTGTAGGCTAATCCTAAATTAAACCAAGCGTAATAACTGTAAGGAAACGCATCAATGTAATCGATAAAAAATGAAATGGCTTCTTCGGCTTTATTAGTTAAATCGTAACACAAAGAAAGTTCATTGAGCGCAACTTCATTTCTTGGATTTATTTTAATTGCTTTTTTTAAATAATAAATGGCATCATCAGGCTTGTCTTCATTTAAAAATTCAACACCTAATGCTAAATACACTTCATCTTTATACTCCGCTAAAGGCAATGCTTTTTTAAAATTCTCAATGGCTTGTTCGCCAAGTCCCATTTGACTATAAATATAACCTCTAGCCATAAACAAATCGAAATTGGCGTTTTCAATTTGTTCAATTTCGTTTAATAAATTTAAAGCTTCTTTGGTGTAATGCTGACTTGATAAATACTGAGCTTGCTTTATTTTAATACTGCTCGAATAAGGGAATTGTTTCAAGGCAAAATCGATGGCTTTCTTAACCATATCGTAATTAAGCCATTGAAAATAGTATTCGATGATGTCTTCTAAGTCATCCGCATCAAAAAAACTAGCCGTAC
>JAYTSW010000171.1:0-7444 GCA_043745425.1 Sphingobacteriaceae bacterium
GATGTCGGCAACAGAGCCTTACGATACGCCTCTTTCTTATACTTTTTATACACAAACCAGAGATACGGTTCGTAAAATTGTTGACTTAGTATATAGTAAAGGCGCAAAGTATAATTTGGAAACTTGCCAGAAATTTATTTTGGGCTGTATCCATTCTGAAACAGCGGCTACATCACCTAATGACATTTTAGAGTATGCCTATAAATTGGGCGGTGTTCCCTATGGTAATGTTGTGCAAATTGACCCAAGATATAAAACGCAAACCCCAACTTATACTTATAATATTGCCGATGTTGCCCATTTAATTGATAGTACTGGAGCAAAGTCGAGTAAAGTACTTGGAGGTTTTCTTGCATACAGCGGCACGGTTGCTGCTACCGCTTGGAGTTTGGGGGATTGGACAACTTACACCACAACTATTAACGGAACTTTTAATAAGCCTTGGAAAGCCGATATTATGTGGGGGCCAGGCAGCAGTCCTCCGCACACGCACGATATTAATAACTACGGCATCTGGAAACCAAGAGGAAAAACTGACTCTGTTGATTTTTTCTGTCACGATCCCGCTCAAACACTATGGCTTCAAGGTAATGGCTGTGGATGGAATTTAACACCAACTATTAGTGTGCAAACTATTATTTCTCAAATAAGAACCGAAGCAACAAAAATTGTTAATGGTACTTATCCGGCAAATAAATTTTATAGCGGAAGTGTGATTTTCAATTTTAAAGACTTCAACAACGCTTCATACCCAACTTTTCAGATGAGAAAAGAATTAACCACTTTAATTGATTCGATTAATGTAATGGTTGCACAGAAAAAAATAGCATGGGTTACCATAACGCAAAAACAAGATAGCTTTAATTTATGGTCGACTACAAAAGCCATTGCTTATTCGCAATGGGCTTGCGGACAAACAGGAACAATTTCGCCAACCTGTATGTTATCGTCAATAACAGAATTTGATAAAGATGACGGCTTCCTGAAGTTTTATCCTAATCCCACGAATAATGAATTAACTTATGAAATACAATCGTTAAGCGGAAAAGATACTTATTTTTATGTTTATGATAATTTGGGACGGGAAGTTTTGAGAAAACGAATAACAGAATCTACCGGTAAAATTTCACTGGAGAATCTACCGACAGGTATTTATACTATAAACTCTACATCGACACGGCCCAAAAAATTGGTAATTACGAAATAGAACTTCATAGGGTTTTAATCCTAAACACTTGTTTAAACCAAGTAAAAAATCTAAGTTTGAAAGAGCTTAGATTTTTTTATGCGGGATTTTATCAGAGATTATTTCAGATTTGTTGTTCCTTTAGGAATTCTCCTTCTTTTGGTGGGTATTGGTACTCTTGGGTATATCGTTATTGATAATTACACACTGTTTGATGCCTTTTACATGACCATTATCACCATTGCAACGGTTGGTTATGGTGAAGTTGAACCGCTTTCGCAGGGCGGAAAGCTATTTACTGTATTTTTAATCATCACAAGTTTTGGTACATTTGCTTATGCCGTTTCGGCCATGACTCGTTTTGTGGTGGACGGAGAGTTTAACAGATTTTATAAAGACAAAAAAGTGAACGCAGCTATTGATAAATTATCAGACCATGTTATTATTTGTGGGTTCGGACGTAACGGACGACAAGCCGCTCACGTATTAAAAAAACATGATCGCCGTTTTGTAGTTGTTGAGAATAGTGCAACAGTTACCGAATCTATTAATCATAAATTTAGTGAACTTGTTTTAACTGGCGACTCTACAAAAGATGAAACATTAATTAAAGCGGGAATTTTAAGAGCAAAAGCTTTAATTACTACGTTGCCAATTGACGCGGATAATTTATTTATTGTATTAACTGCAAAACATTTAAATCCTAATTTGATTATTATTTCTCGTGCAAGCGATGATAACTCTGATACTAAATTAAAAATTGCAGGCGCTACAAATGTAATAATGCCTGATAGAGTAGGGGGTGCGCACATGGCCTCGTTAGTGATGAAGCCCGATGTAATGGAGTTTATTGATTTTATTACTGCTGAAGGTGGAGACAATATTAATCTGGAAGAAATTAATTTTGATACATTGTCTGAAGAATTACGCCACAAAACATTAAAAGATTTAGAAATTAGAAATAAATCAGGCGCTAACATTATCGGATTTAAAACTGCCTCAGGCGAATACATTGTAAATCCGAGTGCCGACACAAAAATAATTCCTCAGTCAAAAATATTTGTGTTGGGTACGCCCGATCAAATTAGAAAACTAAAAGAAATTTTAGCTGCATAGTCATGAAAATCTTAGTCACAGGCTCCAACGGTTTATTAGGACAAAAATTGGTTTACAAATTAAAAGCCAAAAAAAGCATTACGCTTATTGCAACAGCACGTGGCGAAAATCGTTTAATTGATAAAGAAGCTTATACCTACGAGTCATTAGATATTACTAATTTCGAAAACGTAAAATCAGTTTTTGAAAAACATAAACCCGATGTGGTGATTAACACAGCAGCAATGACTAATGTTGATGCCTGCGAAACACAACGAGAAGAGGCTTGGTTAATGAATGCAACTTCGGTTGAACATCAGGTAAAAGTGTTGGAGAGTCTAAAATCTAATTCATACAATCCTCACTTCATTCATTTAAGTACTGATTTTATTTTTGATGGAACTCACGGTCCGTTGACAGAGGAAGAAAAACCAAATCCATTAAGTTATTACGCTGAAACAAAATTAGAGGCAGAAAGAATTGTGATCGCAAGTAAATTAAAATGGTCAATCGCCAGAACAGTTTTGGTTTACGGCATTGTAGATAATATGAGTCGTAGCAATATTGTGCTGTGGGTAAAGCAGAATTTGGAAGCTGGAAAAAATATTAATGTGGTGGATGATCAATTCCGCACCCCAACTTTAGCCGAAGATTTAGCGGATGGTTGTATTTTAATTGCAGAAAAAGGAGCAGAAGGGATTTTTAATATTTCAGGAAAAGATTTTTATAGCATTTTAGAATTAGCGCACGTAGTTGCTGATTATTATAAATTAGATAAATCACTAATCAAACCATCCAAATCATCCGACATAAAACAACCTGCTGTTCGTCCGCCTAAAACCGGATTTATAATTGATAAAGCGAGAAAAATTTTAGGATACAATCCTCATAGTTTTACTGAGGGGATTAAATTAATGGAAGAGCAGATCTTGAGAATGAAGAAGTAATTCTTTTGCGGTGGCTTCGAGAACCTCAGCCGCCGCCTGCTTTGGAAGAAAGCGATGCCAGCGCATTGTGTAAGGGTGGTTGAGGCTCTCGAAACCACCCGTATTAATTTCTATCGACTACACTCAATTATAGGTTCTAAAAATTTTCTAATTCTTAACCGGTACAGTTTTTATATAACTTGTAACATTTCGAAAATTCATTTTTTTACCATTAATGGTTTGAATATTATTTCTGTAAAAATCTATTTGAATACCAGCTGTAGTTGCGGTAGATAATGAACTTAAAGCGGAAGCATTAAAGTTATAACTTGAGCTTGAACTTAGAATAACAGTACCCGTAGCTGCGGTGGTTGTAGCTCCGGTAACGGAAACATAAATTCTTGCTTCCGTTGCGTTTATTATTCCGGTTAAAGGAAGTGTTAATCCTCCCGATTTACTAATTGTATCAGTCCATGTAGTGTAAGCGCTGTAAGTAGAAAACGCATCAGTATTTGTGTAAGTGAAAGAGGGTATGGCGTTTCCGCTAGCTATCCATGTACACGGCGGACTTGGAATAAAATTGTAAGTAGTATCCATATAATACCCAAAATTATTTTTAAACACAACTCCGTTTGCACTTACTGTGCCCGCATTTAAAAAAATACCAACTGGGTAATTAAAATTATCAAAATCAGTACTCGCAACAAAAGCGTTATTGAAACCGTAATTTAGTGTTGAAGTACTTGTACCAAAAATGCTATATATTAATTGGTTTGAAAACAAAGCGCTAAAACTGGCTGTACTTGCAGTAGGTGTGCTGCCAGTTGTTGATGGAGGTGTTTCAGGTGTACTTTCTTTCTTTTTGCAGGAAAAAAGTAAAACGGAAACAAAAAGCAGTAACGTTAAGATTTTTTTTTGCATTTTTTAAAAATTTAATTTGTAATAGTAATAACGGGTTTGATTATTGAAGTTATAGTGTTAAATAGAAATTTCTTTCCGGCAACCGTTTGATAATTTGCTTTTACCGCTTCGATACTGATATATGAATTGCCACCTGCAGCTAATGGAATTAATAAAGCAGGGGGAATATAAATAACCCTATTACCATTATAAACAGAAATAGAATTGTAATCTAAAATAACCCTTATATACTTACGGCTTTCGGTATTAAAATAATTATCGAAAATATTAATTCGAATAGAATCAGCAAGCGACACAGAATTTAAGGTAATAAATAAAGTGTCTGTTAACTTAATGGATGATGGTAATATTTGTGAATTATTGAACTCTGGAAATGATGCGCCGTAAATAAAATTCATTTCTGGAATATTTCCAGAACCTTTCACTTTCCAATGCATCGGCTCCATTGTTGTGGTATTACAAAATTCATTAGGGTCGTCGTCCGGATCATTATTATGTTTTTTTATTTTTGTTGCATAAAAATTGTCGTTGTTATTATATTTTACTTTTTTGTCATTTAATTTGATATCGCCTGCTTTTGTGAACAAGGAAGCAGAAACAACAGCTACTGGTGTGTTAGAAAAATATGCAGTTGCACTATTTCTGTTTTCAGTTTGAGTATTTTGAATAATTGTTTCTTTATACATATTAAAAACTCCACTAATAAGTACTGGAGTTACTGTTTGAGAATAAAGACACCCAACTAATAATAAAAATGAAAGCAGTAATTTTAATTTTCTCATTCTAGTTGACTTTAATTAGTTTAACTGATTTGGTTGTTCCGGTACTAGTAGAATAATTAACTAAATAGGAACCAATAGAAAGCTCTTTTAAATCAATTTCATTGCCATTGTTTATGTTAGATAAATTCTCTTTTTCTAAAATAACTTTTCCAATTAAATCGGTAACCACTACTTTTGCAGTTTCTTTGTCGTTTAGACTAAAATAAATCTTTGTGGTATTGCTTGCGGGATTTGGATAAACCGAAAACTCTTTTACGTTAACCGCAATATTATCCGTAGTTATAACATCATCATTTGGTAGCTCTGTTATATAGCTTTGATTATCGCTGGTATTACTCTCGCCACTATTAATTGCTGTTTGGTTAGGGTAATCAACATGATGATAAGGTTTGTCAGGATACACATAAGCTGATGATTCTTCTGTGTTGGTTCTAAACGCGCCATTGTCTGTTGCACAATCAAATTTTTGAATATAGGCATGCAAATTATTTACACCAACTATGGTTGTACCTGGGCCATAAGTTATTGTTTTACCAGCCCTCCAATAAGTTGGTATAGTGAAGTTAAAACTTGTGCTTTCAGTTGTAATTGTTTCGTAGGCATTAATATTACCCGCAGTAATCGTAGTTACTGGACTTTTTAAATAGACATCACTTAAATCGAATATATTTTGGTTAACTCCCTTTTGCTTTTGGTGCATGTACCACAAATTATGATAAAGCAAGTAGTCTAATCCTGAGTATTCACCTTTTGACGGAACTTCATTTCCAAGGTTATTTCTTCTTTGTCTTGGATGCTCAATTCGGTCAGAAGCACTCCATTCCTCGTGCGCAAAAGGTGGGTTTTCGTTAGGCAAAAAATAAATATCATCACAAGGTGCCGCATCTACTAAATATTTAAAATTGTAATCAGTGTTTTCTTGATAAATTCCGCCATGTAGTACCTTTCTTGATAAAGGAGCATGATCAAAATCCAAATATTGTGCATATGAATTAACATTTATTGAAGTTGAAGTAGTGTTAACAAAATAGCCTGGTATCATGTGGGTAGTTAGATATTGAACAATTTTTTGTATGTAGCCAATTATTATACCAACAACATTACCGATTATTGGTATTTGTTGTACAATCGTTATTAATTCCTGCCAAAAGTAGTCTTCTACCCGACCATAGACACAATCACAAATTGCGGATAAATTAACAACGTGGAGTCTGTTATCACCATTGCCGGGAATGATATTTGAAGCTAATGCCTGCCACGCATTATCACCCAATGATGCAGAATATAAGTTATGATAAGAATTGGGGTACAAAACCCCTCCACACAATTTAGGATAATCGCCAGCTAAACCTACTTTACCTTGACTTCCTCCAAATAGACCACTTTTAATTACGCAACCCGCTTCGGCAAATGCATAAGCAAATAATTCAGCATCATCACCCCAGCCATTATGGGAATTATCGTGATTATAACCAACTGGATTGCAATTGACAGGGTTTTTTATATACCAACCAGTAGTTATGTTAGTTAGACAGGTGCTACCGCTTAGATCTTTCGACGTTCTAATATGTTTAATAATTCTGTCCGCAATATTTTCCGATTCAGTTGTTAAACTAGTTTGACCACTACCACTACCGAAAGTAGCACCACCATCCGTTTCCCAATTTGGAACAAATTTTTTAACAAAAGTCAGTCCATACAATATTGAAATAGCTTGATCTTGGGACATCTCAGGGATTGGACCATTGCCGACAACTGGACCATTACCGCCATTCCACTGAGCTGAATTCGTAAAAGTAATCCAACTTTTTAATGAAGAGCCTTCTTTATTTGCACCTGTTTGAAATTTTGACATAAAACCCCTTGCTGGCTGGTTATTATTTACAGGATTGGCACCATTATTATAATAGTTAAAGTGAGTATAATTTGACGCAATAAAATTATCGGGTACGTCATCTCTAACGAAATATCCATTAAGGCTGCTTGTTCCATTAAAAAAAGTTTCAGCAATATAATCTAAACGGTTAACAGCACTTAATGCACAAAATAATTCGTGTTTTACTTTTTTAGTATCCTGAAAATTAGATGAATAAGAGTCCGTATTCAGTTGCCAAAACAGCAATATAATATCCTAAATAACTACTTGCATCACCCCATTCCATTCCGCAATTTATATCTTGAGTAAAATTACCAAAAGCATTATCTTTACCTCGAATTTGACAAGGAATACTTTCGCCAGGATTAAGACCAACTTTAATGAAATCGTTGTTCAAACGGCTTTTATAATACCAATACTTACGGTGATTATCGTTGTCGTTTTGTGAAAAATTCATTTGAGGTATTAAACAAAGAAATAACGTCAATAAATTTAATTGCTTAATTAAATTGTATCTCATAGGTATTGCCATTAATTGTTGATTTTATTTTTTTTGTACCGTTTGGAACTAATTTTACGATATCCCATTCTGTAATTTGATCAACAAATAAGCTTCTTGCAAATACAGTAGTATCATTATCGGTAAGGTCGTAAAAAA
>JAYTSW010000172.1:0-7419 GCA_043745425.1 Sphingobacteriaceae bacterium
AGCTGATATTTTTGCAGTCCGCATATCAGCACGACGCTCGTAAATATTTACTTTATATCCTTTTTTGGCGAGATAGATGGATAGTAAAGAACCTACCAAACCCGCGCCAATCATATTTACTGTTTTACTCATACTATTTATTTACCTTACAATTTTACGTAAAAAGTGAGTAATTACCATTGCTAAAAATCAGTATTTATCTAATTTCTTTCTTTTTTAGCTAATCCTGCCAATTTACTACCTTTGTTTAGTGTTAGAAAAGCTAAAATTATATATAATTCATAACGGTTTATTTACAAAGAGTGATAAGCTGCTACTAGCTTTTAGCGGCGGGGTTGATTCTGTTGTATTGGCTATGCTTTTAAAAGAAGGTGGGTACAATTTTGAATTAGCCCATTGCAATTTTAAATTACGCGGCAAAGAATCGGATATTGATGAACGATTTTGTAAGGATTTTGCGAAAAAAAATAAATTAAAAATTCGCTGCAACCAATTCAACACAACAGCATTTGTAAAAAAAACTGGAACTTCAGTACAAATGGCAGCTCGTGAATTACGTTATAATTGGTTTATTGAATTAGCAAAAAAAAATAAGTACAATTTTATTTTAACAGCCCATCATGCCAATGATAATATAGAGACGCTTTTAATTAATTTAATCAGAGGCACTGGTATCAATGGATTAAAAGGCATTCCGCAAAAACAAAATTTATTAGCACGGCCATTACTATTTGCAACTAAAGATTCTATTTTAGCCCATGCGAAAAAAAATAAATTAAAATTCAGAGAAGATAGCAGTAATGATGAAGTGAAATACAAACGTAATTTTTTACGTCACGAAATTATTCCCGGTTTAAAAAAACTGAACCCTGCCCTTGAAAATACATTCGAAAATAATATCCGTCTGTTTAAACAAACCGCACAAGTTGTAAAACAATTTGTGAATGAAAAACGCAAAGAGATGGTTCTTACTGAAGGAAACAACTTAAAAATTAACATCAAAAAAATATTAGCCGAAGAATCGGCCGAGTTATTATTATTTGAATGGTTATCGCCAAAAGGTTTTAATAATTCGCAAGTGGAACAGATTTTTATTGCGCTCGGAGCAAAATTATCAGGGAAATTATTTTTTTCTCAAACTCACAAAGCGTTATTAGACCGTGAGTTTATTTTTATTGAGTCAATAGAATCTAAAACTCCCAAAAAAGAATTTTTAATAAAGAATCTAACTGATTTTAAAAAATTACCATTTACTGTCAGTGCTGATTTAAGTTCATCTAAAAAAATTGTTAGTGGAAAAAAAATCGCACAAATTGATTTTACAAAACCTATTTTCCCTCTCAAAATTCGTAAATGGAAGGAAGGCGATAAATTTATGCCTTTAGGTATGACCGGTTTTAAAAAAATAAGCGATTTTTTAATTAATCAAAAATTAAATCGTTTTGAAAAAGAAAATGTGTGGTTACTACTAAATAAAAACGAAGTGGTTTGGGTAATTGGTCAGCGATTAGATGAACGTTACAAAATAAAATCCAACTCAAAAAAAATATTAAAACTGGAACTTCAATAATACCCAATGGAAAAAGATTTACTCTTTGAAGAAAAACAATACATGGGTCAAAATCGCCTTAGCATAATCTGGCGAATGGTTCTGGCTTTGTTTTGTTTTATTTGTTATTATTGGAGCGAGAATCCAAAGCCGGTTCAAGTGAGTGTATTTTACATCGGTTCTTATCCTATTCAGCACATTCCCAATTCAGGTAAAATATTTTTTTTATTAGGATTAATTATCCTGATTGTTTCTGCTATTCTTACTTACATTTTACATATTCATACCAGAGTTTATAATGGATATATGATTATTGACGGTTTTTTAGGAGCCCGAAAAGTGAAGATTGATTTCAGTACAATTAATTATTTAAGAAAGGGGCGTTACAAATTAAATCTTTTCAGGCGGGCGGTTTATAATTTACATTCGAAGGGGACAATAAGGTTTTACACAAGCGGACAAGAGTTTATTGAGTTAAAAGACAATGCCGGCTTTACTTATCGTATTGGCACTCAGCGCTCAGAGGACTTATTGAACCTTATTAAGCCACATGTAAAAAGTTGATAACATGTTGAAACCGTGCGGGCGTTTTAGCGTATAATTATAATGTAACCTTAAAAACATCCTGCCATGAATACAGTTACTTTCGAAAAAATTGAAAAGGAAAATATTTCCGATTTAAAATTTCCTAATACTGAGGTATTAGAAGATGAAGAAAAACTAAACGATCGTACATCCGATTTAAATCGTGCGCTATCGCTTGGCAACCTCGAACAAACTAAAATTAAAATTTACTTTGAAGACGAGCATGCCTGTAGAGTAGTTGAAACTACAGTTTGGGGTGTTACCGATAAACGAGTGATTTTAAAACAAGGCGTTGTTATTCCCATTAATAGGATACATTACATTAAACTGTAATTACCTTAGCACCCAAGTCAAATACAAATACACAAAAGGCGTAACAAAAATCAGACTATCAAAACGGTCGAGTATACCACCATGTCCGGGCATAATTTTTCCGGAATCTTTTATCCCTGCCTGACGTTTAAGAAGTGATTCAAATAAATCTCCCAATGTTCCAAACACAACAACTAAAACTGAAATAACTAACCAATGTTTTAATTCTATTTCAGGAAACCAACCAGCAATTAAATAAGAAGAAGCCATTGTTAGAACACCACCGCCAATAGTTCCTTCCCAAGTTTTACCAGGAGAAATACGTTCGTATAATTTTCTTTTTCCAATCATGCTTCCTACTAGGTAAGCAAAAGAATCACTTGCCCAAATGAGAAGGATTGGACCTAAAATTAAATGGGAATTATAAATTGGAATACCAAAACTTCCTTTTCCGCTCAGGCTGACCAAATAATTGAGAATAAAAAAAGGAACAACGCAATAAACAATACCTAAAACACTAAAAGCTGCATCCTGAATAGGTTTATCATTTTTAGAAAACAAAGCGCTTAAAAAAATTATAAATAAAAGGCCGATAGAAATACTAAATACCTCATTTGTATATCGGAATCCAATATTCAACAACAATACTGAACTATAAAAGACAATTGAGGTAAAGAACGAAATTATTCTAAACGGATGCGCTCCTAGTTTTTCCGCAATATTAAAAAATTCATGCAGGCCCCAAATTGAAACAACTAAAAATAGAAGGGAAAAAGAAATATAATTCCAACAAATGCATGAAAGCAAAACTGCAACGAAAACAGCAGCCGTTAAAGTACGTGTAAGAAGAGTTTTGAAGTTTAAGGCCATATGTAAATGAAAATCCCCGCTTTCACGGGGACCTTTTTTATTCTGTAATTTTTACTGCTTCGTAGCATTTAATGTCGCCCGCGGCGCCCAGATATTCGGCATCAATGCCTACTAATCCAACTTTTTTAACCTGCTCTTTGCTTAAAGGCTTTGCTGGATACCAACGGTCTTCAACCAACTTCAATTCCACATCTTTATTACTAAGAACCTGATTTAACTGCTTTTGAGTTAAAAACACAACACTTTGATCATCTTCCTCATCTTCATCTTCAGCAACAATAATATTACCTACCAATTTTAATTTAGGAACTTCAGGTTTGTATTTAAACTCTAAATCTTCCTGAGTATTTATCTCAATATATTTTATCCCTATTATATGTATTTCGGCCATTTTACTTGTAAATTATTTGCAAGTTTAACCATATTAGCCCCTATTCGCAAAATTATTTTTTAAGACTATTACTCTTAAATGTTAATAAATTATACCCTGCTGAGAGTAAATGTAAACACAGTGCCTTCGTTTACATTGCTTTTAACGCTTATGGATTTTTGGTGCGCCTCAATGATATGTTTAACAATAGCCAGACCTAAACCAGTGCCACCTTGCTCCCTACTACGACCCTTATCTACCCGGTAAAAACGCTCAAATAAGCGCGGTAAATGCTCGGGTGAAATACCAATACCATTGTCCTTAATTTCAATAATTACCTCGTCGTTATACAGGTTAAAATTAATGTCTGTTTCCCCACTTTCTCTGCCATACTTAATACTGTTGGTAATTAAATTCACCAGTACCTGTCGAATCCTGAATTTATCGGCAAATACTGTTAATGGTTTATCGAATTTTTTAGCCAGAGAGAGGGTAATTTTTTTCTTCTTCGCAATCATATCCAGCTGCTCTACAACATCGCGACATTGGGCGCTTAAGTCGTACTTTTCAAATTCCAACTCCAACGAGCCCGTTTCAAGTTGGGTGATGGTTTCCAAATCATCAATAATATGAATAATGCGCTCTATACTTTTATCCGCACGCTTTAAATAATCGAGATTAATGGTTGGGTCGTTTAAACCACCGTCAATTAAAGTAGAAACGTAACCTTGAATATTAAAGACCGGTGTTTTTAGTTCATGCGAAACATTACCCAAATATTCTTTACGGTAACTATCCACATTCTTTAAATGCTCTAATTCTTTTTGTCGCTCAATTGCAATTTTTTTTACTTCGTGATCTAATTGGGAAATAGGGTCAATTTCATCCAATTGAAATTTTGTATCGGGGATTTCATTTTGCGGAAGGATTTTAATTAAATCTTCATGCACTTCCCTAATCTTATCGAAAATAAACGGACTATAAATAAAGTATAAAACGAAAAATGAAATAACAAAAAATGCAAAGAATAAAATAAGCACCAAAGCAAAATCAAAACCGATATCCGATAACAATTGCCATGCAACTAAAGCGAGAGCGCAAAGAAGTGCATTCAATACGCTTAATAAAATAACGACTGTAGCTGTTTTCTGGTTTTTCAATTTTTAACTATTATAAAGCTGATAATTGTTCTTGCAATGCTTTAATTTTCGCCTCGGCATCAGCTTGTTTTTTACGTTCGAGCTCTATTAATTCAGGTTTTGCATTCGCGACAAATTTTTCGTTAGATAATTTTATCTGAACACTTTTTAAGAAGCCTTGATTGTAATCGAGTTCTTTTGCCAAACGCACTTTTTCTTCTTCAATATTTATGTTTGAAGAAAGCGGAACAAAAAATTCAGTCGATTTTATCATAAATGAAAATGCACCTTCCACTTTTTCTTTTTTATAAGTCAGCGAACTTAAGTTAGCCAGTTTCATTACCAATTCATCAAAATAAGAATGTTGTGCGTCAGATTTTTCAATCAATTCCAGTTTTTCTTTTGGCGATAATTGTTTCTGCGCTCGGATATTGCGAATCATTGCTACAATTTCTTTGCACACTTCAAATTCACCTAATTGTTTGACGTCTGTTTTCTTTACTTCGGGCCATTTAGCAACAATAATACAATCTTTTTCACTTCTCTCTTTTATTAAATGCCAAATTTCCTCAGTAACAAACGGCATCCATGGATGCATTATTTTTAGCAAACTTTCTAAATAACTAATCGTTGCTTCATAAGTTGCTTTATCAATGGGTTGCGCTTTTCCATCTACAAAATCGGGCTTAATAGCTTCTAAATACCAAGCACAAAAATCATCCCACACTAGTTTATAAGTCGACATTAACGCATCACTCATTCTGTATTTTGAATAATGATCATTAATGATTTCTAATTGTTCAGATAATTTATTTTCGAACCAAGTAATAGCACTTTTTTGTGCAGCACTTTGTTTTACATCCCCCACTTCAAAACCTTTTACTAATCGAAATGCATTCCAAACTTTATTCCAGAAATTTCTTCCTTGTTCACAATGCGATTCATCAAACATTAAATCATTTCCGGCAGGCGAACACAATAACATTCCAACACGAACTCCATCTGCTCCGTATTTTGTAATTAATTCTAATGGCTCCGGACTATTTCCCAAACTCTTACTCATTTTTCGTCCGAGTTTGTCGCGAACAATTCCTGTTAGATAAACATTTGTAAATGGTTTTTGTCCAGTGTATTCATAACCCGCAATCATCATGCGTGCTACCCAGAAAAATAAAATTTCGGGAGCAGTCACCAAATCGTTAGTCGGATAATAATATTTTAAATCAGCGTTGGCGTTATCCCAACCATTCTTAATTACTTTCGGATCAAAAACCGTTAATGGCCATAACCATGATGAGAACCATGTGTCGAGGACGTCATTATCTTGTTGGATTTCATTTTCCGCATAGGTAATATTAGAACCGGGACTTGCTTCGCCCTTAGCAATTAAATCATCAACTATTTTTGCTTTAATTTTAAATTTTTCAAGTGCCTCTTCTTTCGTTTTTGCAACAACGAAATGTCCTTTAGAATTATACCAAGCTGGAATGCGTTGTCCCCACCATAACTGACGACTAATACACCAATCGTGTACGTTTTCCATCCAATGTTTATAGGTGTTGATGAATTTTTCGGGGATTAATTTTACTTCGCCATTTAAAACATTTTCCAAAGCCGGTTTGCTTATTTTATCCATTTTTAAAAACCATTGCATGGATAATTTTGGTTCAATAACGGCATCGGTACGTTCGCTGTAACCAACTTTATTTTTTATTTCTTCAATTTTTTCTACTAAACCTTGCTCTTGTAAATCTTTTATAATTTGTTTACGACAAGCAAATCTGTCCATGCCAACATAAGCGCCAGCAGCTTCACTAATTTTTCCATCGGCCGTTAAGGCATCTATTGTAGGAAGTTTATGTTTTTGTCCGAGATTAAAGTCATTAATATCATGTGCAGGTGTAACTTTTAAGGCTCCTGTTCCGAATTCCAAATCAATATAATCGTCAAAAATAACAGGAACTACTCTGTTTATTATTGGGACAATTACATTTTTTCCTTTTAAATGCTTGTAACGCTCATCATTTGGATGCACACAAACTGCAGTATCGCCCATGATAGTTTCCGGACGAGTTGTTGCAACGGTTACATATTCATCGGTGGCTGAGCTTGTCGAAGTCTCAATCTTATATTTTACGAAAACTAATTTGCTATTGGTTTCTTTATGAATTACTTCTTCATCACTAACTGCAGTTAATCCTTGCGGGTCCCAATTCACCATTCTAACACCGCGATAAATTTCTCCTTTATTATATAAATCAATAAATACATCAATTACCGCTTCGCTTAAATCAGCTTCCATTGTAAATCGTGTACGATCCCAATCGCAACTAGCGCCTAATTTTTTCAATTGTTCTAAAATAATACCGCCGTATTTTTCTTTCCATCCCCACGCATGCTTTAAAAATTCTTCGCGACTTAAATCTGATTTTTTTATTCCCTGGTCTGCCAATAATTTTACAACCTTTGCCTCGGTGGCAATGCTTGCATGATCTGTACCTGGCACCCAACACGCATTAAAACCTAACATTCGAGCACGACGAATTAACACATCCTGAATAGTATTGTTTAGCATATGCCCCATGTGCAACACA
>JAYTSW010000173.1:0-7391 GCA_043745425.1 Sphingobacteriaceae bacterium
GATAAAGAATTAGGTTACAAATTAAAAAAAGAACTATGGGCATTTACATCAAACAGAATAGCCGTTCGGTTTGAATACGAATGGCATAACCAAGAAGGACAATGGTTTCGCTCTTACGGAAACGAAAACTGGGAATTTGATGAAAATGGATTTATGGCTAAACGCTACGCCAGCATCAACGACCTTAAAATTGAAGAAAAAGAGCGCAGATTATAAATTCTTTTTATTAGACTTCTGATACAACAAGATTGCATCAATAAAAATAAAAAAACGATTAGCTTTTTATCAAAAAAATATTTTGAGATAATCGATAATTCCATTAGTAAAATTTTGTTTCTAATTATTTTTCAGTAGTTTTAAATATTAAATGAAAGCCGCTTGTTATAGCTTCTTACTTATTTTGTCATTGTCATTCGTGAATGCACAAGTAGCAGGTCGATGCAAAACTGAAACCGATAAAGAATCGAAACGAGAATATTATACTATTGCAGATATTAATTCAGCACCACCATTCGGATTTAGTCTTATTGAATTTACACAAGCTAATTTCAGGTTACCTGCTAGAACCTACAAGAAAAAAGATAAAATTTCTTTTGCATGGATAATTGAACCCAATGGCTCACTGACATTATTGAAAATGCTTTCTTTTAAAGAGGATAAAGAGATGGAAGATGAAGTCAAGCGACTGATCAGTCTTATGCCCAATTACGCCCCAGCCTTTTGCGGTAAAAAAAAGGTTCCTTACATAATGGATTTTACCATTGGTGTTGAGTCCTTAAAGAAAAGTCAGCAATAAGTCGGTTAGCTTTCTTCATTTCCTTTTCGTAAATTGTTTATCAAAATCCGTGTCATGAAAATATTTACTTTATTGTTCGTTTTGACTCTTTCTATAGCCGTCAATGCTCAATCTTATGAAATAGAATCCAAGAAAGATACTTTTAACTTAATTGATGCCAATGCTAAAAAACAAGGTAAGTGGATTATTCGCGGCATGCATAAGCCTCATTCGGGTTATACGCCTGAGCAAAAGATAGAAGAAGGATGGTATAAAAACAATAGGAAAATAGGGGTATGGGTAGAATACTACACTAATAGTAATTTAAAAAGCAAAATAACTTTCGTGGATGGACGTCCCCATGGACCAAGTACAATGTATTATGAGAATGGAAATATAAAAGAAGATGGGACCTGGT
Source organism: Sphingobacteriaceae bacterium (assembly GCA_043745425.1). Classification (GTDB taxonomy): domain Bacteria; phylum Bacteroidota; class Bacteroidia; order B-17B0; family Aurantibacillaceae; genus JAHEYG01. The sequence continues at coordinate 1,194 of JAYTSW010000173.1, forward strand.
CGAATAACCGCTGGGTTGGGAATTACAAAAGCAATCTTGAAAACGGAGATGTAATTGAAATTGTTTTTGATGATAAAGGAAAAGAACTTTCAAAAAAAATTACTCCTGCTAAAAAAGAATTACCTTCGAAGAAAAAATAAAATGCTTAACCCAAATTTCACGCCCTTCCCTACTCTTACTACAAATCGCTTGGTATTAAGAAAAATTACACTAGACGATGCACCTGAAATGTTTTTTATGCGAACTGACGATAGCGTTATGAAATATATCGAACGTCCACGTCCAAAAAGTTTAGATGAAACGATTGCTTTTATTAATATGATTAATGAGGAAGAAAAGAAAAATAATTTAATTACTTGGGGGATCGCATTACAAAATGAACAAAAATTAATTGGCACAGTTTGTTTTCTGCGTTTTCAAAAAGAAAATTATCGTGTAGAGTTGGGTTATGCCTTGCATCCAGCTTACTGGAATAAAGGAATTATGAATGAAGTGTTAAGTGTAGTTATAGATTATGCCTTTAAAGAAATGAAAGCACATTCTATTGAAGCAAATATAAATCCTGAAAACACCGCCTCGCAAAAACTTTTGGAAAAAAATAAATTTATACGTGAAGGTTTTTATAAAGAAAATTTCTTTTGGGAGGTCAGTTTTTAGATACTGCTATTTATTCTTTATTAGCACCTAAAATTTAATTTGAAATTAAAACATATATATTGGTTTGCACATTACAACTTATCATGCCCCAGCGCCCGATATCGCGGTAAATACGCACTAGACTATTTAAAAGAGAAGCACGAGATAAATTATGATTTTGTTTATCCGGCCAAAGACTTTAAAAACATAATTCATTTTTTTAGCATTTATTTTAAAGCTTTGTTCTTTAGAAAGCCTAATTCGGTTATTGTTTTTCAAAAGACAAGAACCAATCGTTTCTATGGAAAAATGCTCCGACTTTTATTGAATTTGAGAAATAAAAACACAGTTTACGATATCGATGATGCAGAGTACTTACGCTGCCCAGAAAAAATAATTAACCATTTTATTAAAAATAGTAATTATGTAATTGTTGGTGGGACTCTTCTTGAAAAGCATTGTCGGAGGTTTAATTCAAATGTTTTTATATTAACATCTCCAGTTATAAATCATGATTTTAAAAAAATACACAGAAATAAAAAACCCATTATTGGATGGGTTGGTGATTATGGCAATGGCAACGAAATTGAAAAAGATTATTCTCATAAATCGAGTTTAAACACCATTTTATTTCCTGCCATAACACAATTAAATTTTGAGATGAAATTGGTTTTAATTGGAATTAAAGAAAAAAAAGATATTCCAGAAATAGAAAAATATTTTTCGCCATATCCCCATATTGAACTCGAAATACCCGAAAATCTTAATTGGAAAAATGATAACTGGCTGTACAAAAAAATATCAGAATTTGATATCGGGGTATCGCCAATGCTCGATTTCGAGTTTAACAGAGCTAAGTCTGCTTTTAAAGCAAAACAATACTTATCGTGTGGCATACCCACTCTTGCTAGTGATATAGGTGAGAATTCCACTTTTGTTAAGCACGCAATTAACGGACTAATATGTAATGAGATTAATGATTACAAAACCGGGATTGAAACTATACTAAGTCTAACTGATACTGACTACGAGAAAATGTCCGCTAAGGCTTTTGAGGACAGAAATTCATTTTCCATGCAATTATATTGTGAAAACTTAATCGAATTCGTAAATTTATTTCATGAATAAATGTCCCGATTGTAATATTGAGTTTGAATGTGGCGCCAACAAAACGGAACCTTGTTGGTGTTGCAGTTTACCAAACATTGTTCCACTTGATTCTCAAAATTGTTTATGTCCTGAATGCTTGAAAAAAAAGATTATTAAATTACAATTAAATAAATATGGAAACCTGGATTATTTACGCAATTTTATCAATGGTATTTGCAGGCTTAACCGCTGTGCTTGCTAAATTTGGTTTACAAAATATTAACCCTGATCTGGGATTAGGTATCCGAACAAGCGTGATTTTTGTAATTATTCTTGCAATTATAATTATAGGAGAAAAATATAAAGATCTTTCTCTCCTCACCGGAAAACAATTAACTTTTTTAATTATATCAGGACTAACAACCACCTTAAGCTGGTTATTTTATTACAGAGCAATTAAAGATGGTCCTGTTTCTTATGTTGCAGCAATTGACAAAGGCAGTATTGTAATTGCTATTCTTCTCTCCATAATTTTATTAAAAGAACCTATAACTTTAAAACTTTTAATAGGCGCAAGTTTAATGGTAGCGGGCACTTTAGTTTTAACCTGGAAATAAAATGATTTATAAATACGAAGATAATTTACAAACCGAACGCCTTACTACTCGCTTCCTAACAATGGATGATTGCCAACCTTGGTCAGTTTTTTTAGGCGATAAAGAGTGTATTAAATTTTTTCCGAAAGCTGATTTTGAAACACCATTGGACCGCAGTGAATTTTGGATTGATAAACAAATAAACCGTTATAAAGAAAACAAATACGGATTGCAGGCACTCATTGACAAAAACACGGGCGAGTTTATTGGTCAGTGTGGTTTGTTATTGCAAGATGTAGATGGAATAAAAGAATTAGAAGTTGGTTATCATATTTTTAAAAATCATTGGAGAAAAGGTTATGCCATTGAGGCTGCAAAATTTTTTAAAGACTACGGTTTAAAAAATAAACAAGCCGATTCAATAATTTCAATTATTCATCATCAAAATATTCGCTCACAAAAAGTAGCTATTAATAACGGCATGCAAAACGAAAAAGAATCAATTTGGAACGGCTTAGATGTTTTAATTTTTAGAACTCAATGATAAACATACAAGACCGAAATACAGTTTTTTACACATTAAAAAAATTGGAAAGCAACACCCCTGCTCTATTTGGAAAAATGAATGCTCAACACATGATTGAACATTTAATGCTAGCCTTATCTTTCTCCAACGGAACATCACCTCAATTTTTAATGGTGGACGAACGTATTGCAAAAATGATAAAACATCATACCATTAATACTACTAAAGAAATGAGTATTGGTTTTAAAGCACCAATGCTAGGCGACGATGTTCTTCCACTCTTTCATCCCAATTTAGAAATTGCTGTTGAGCATTTGAAAAAAGAATTAAATGACTTTGATTTGTATTTTAAATTGAATCCTGATTCAAAACCAATTAGTCCGGTTGTAGGTGAATTAAATCAAAAGGAATGGATTATTTTTCACAACAAACATTTTACTCATCATTTTAAACAGTTTGGTTTGTTGTAATTAATCGGGAGAATTACCTCAGCAATTTAAAGGTACTCGTTTTAAAGAGCGGCTCTTTATCAATATAAGTTTCCACAGAAACCTGCCACACATAAGTCTCCATATTTTGTGGCACGCCTAAATAAGTTCCATCCCAGCCCACTTTAATGTCTGTCGATTCAAATAATAATTGTCCCCAACGGTTATAAATTCTGAAGAAATTTAATTTTTTAATACCCCAACCATCAACATAAATAATATCGTTCACACCATCTCCATTAGGTGTAAATGCTGTTGGCACATCTACACTTGATTTTGGTAAAATTTCTATTGTAAATGAATTCACTCTACTAAAACACCCCATACTATCACTAACCATTGCTGTAAAAACCATATTTACTGTTCCACTGTAAACCGGAATTGGGCAATTTGTACAACTTAAACTAGTAGTCGGGTTCCAATAATAATTAAAACCAATACCGGCATATCCGGGAATACTAACAAATTGGCCAATCACAACAGCTGTATCCCATACAATTGCTTTTGGTGGTTGTTGTATATAAACAGATTGAGTAAGTGTACTTGTACAACCATCTATCGTTGTTACCAAGATAGTATAAGTGGTGGAAACCGTTAGTGTAGCAACAGGATTAGCAATTGTTGAATCATTTAAATTTTTTCCCGGATGCCAGATGTAACTATACGTTGGCAAGCCTCCAAAACTTGTAAACGGTGATGGACTTCCCGCACAGGTATCCTTAGGCGTAAATGTTACTGTTGGCGGAGGAAGTATTACCATTTTCTTTCTGAGTGTATCCTTACAACCATATTGTGTATCGGCAATGTAAAGCGTTACTGTATAAGTACCAATGTTTGCGTAAATGTGGTTAGGACTGTATACGGAGCTTGTATTGCCATCACCAAAATTCCAGAACCAGGAAATTCCAGTTCCCGTGGAAACATTCGTAAATAAATCATTCACACCTAAACAATGAATCGTGTCAGGTTTTGAAATTTCAAGATTTCTATCAAAGTCTGCTACAACATTTCTGATGTTTATTGGATAGACAACAGAATATCTGCAGGCCGAATCACTTGTCCAATACGTTAAACTGGCATTAGTTGTTCCTCCAGGAGGATAAAAATTATAATAATGAGTTATTGGTGATACATATCCTGTATCCTTACCATCGCCAAAATCCCACGACCAGGTTAATACATTTGTTGTATCCTTTATAGTAAAAATAATAGATGAGTTTTTGCAAATTGTATTTTTATCAGTAAAGAAATCTGCTTTAGCGCCTAATACAGTTATTGTATGCGAAACAACTGCCGCACAACCAAACGATGTGGTAACTGTTAATGTTATAGGATATTGTCCAGGAGTAGTATATGTATTACCAACGGTTCCCGTACCTACCACAGGGCCACCACTCGATAAATTCCAGTTTCTAGGTCCTGGAAACAGATTAATGGATGTATCCTGAAAAACAATTGCACAACCAGCACAAGCTACACTACTGGTAGAATTACATTGATTAACATAATTGAAACCGGGAATCGGATAGCTTTGTACATAAACAGGAAAAGTAGTTTTACCCGTACAGCCATTAGCATCACTTGTTGTGAGCGAAACGGAATAAACTCCCGCATTAGTAAACGTGTGCACAATTACGCCTGTGGTTAACGTTTGTACAGCTGAGCCGTCATTAAAATTCCAGACATAGCTTACTGCTCCGCTTACGTTAGCCACGTTAAAGCTTAATGAACTATTCACACAAATTGAATTAGATGTTGAGGGACTTATTAATGGCTGAGGGGCGTTGACCGTTATGGTTTTCTTAACCGTATCTTTGCAGCCATTGGCATTAGTTGCTATTAATACAATAGTAAATGTTTGGCTTGGCGATACCGCTGTGGTGTAATTATGAGACGGACCAACAACTGTTGATGTATTCAGTGCTCCTGATAAAGGGTCACCGAAATTCCAAGTATAAGTTAATGTGGTATCTGAAGTTGAAGTGTTATTTGTATTTAAAGTATAAAGTGGCAAACATCCCACTGATGAAGAAGTAATACCAAAATTGGCAATGGTATTACTGATTTTAATAACGGAACGTGCCGTATCATAACAATTGTTTGTGTCTTTAACTACCAGCATTACGTTATAAATTCCAGGTGTGTAAATTGGGTAATTAATGGTGTCTAGTTGCGTTACCCTTGGTGGAAAAGTTCCAATATACCATGTAAAGCCCACTCCGCACCCTTTCATCACATCCTGCGAGCTGAACGAATTGTAAATTGATGGTACATTTTTGCAACCAAAAGGTATGTTTGTAAACGATGCATTAATTTTTCTGACAGTAACAATTAATGTATCATGAAATGGAATACAACCAGTTGAAGGATTATATCCCGTTAAAACAGCTGTGTAATTTCCGGAAGCAGTATAAGTATGTGAAGTAGTAAACGAACCAGTACCCGTTAATGTTTGAGTTAAACTACCATCACCATAATTCCAGGTGCCAGATTGACAATCCTGCAAATTAGCTGTGAATTTTACTTTGTATGACGAATCGCAACGTGTAAAATATCTTCCTCGAGCAATTGGTCCTTTTACTGTGACAGATGATGTGGACGCAGTACTTCCTTTACAGCCGTGGACATAAGCGGTCATAGTAAATCCATAAACGCCGGTATGATTGAACATCCACGAGGGGTTAGCATCATTTATACAATGCGAAAAATAAGTTTGATCACTATCTACATGCCAATGATTAATAGTGTCGCCCGGATTAACCGTTGTTGTATTAATAATTTGGACGGGTTGATTCCAACAAACAATATTCGGTGTAAAGGTAAAACTTGGATTAGGAGGGTTGACTACATGTATCCAATAAAT
>JAYTSW010000174.1:0-7390 GCA_043745425.1 Sphingobacteriaceae bacterium
GAAAAATTTATTTTGTCGTAGTTGATTTCAATACCCGAAATATTATTGGCTTGTGCAATGTAATTGAGTTTGGAAAAACCTGCCGTATCCTTTGTTAAATACTGCTGCAGTTCAATATTGTAATTACGATAGGATTGAAAGAAGGAGACTATTAGGCGTGATTTGTATTTTACGTAATAGGTGCTGTCCCAAATCTTTTGAGCCGAAAGAATGTTAACAGAAAGTAGTGCAAACAGTATAAGTTTCTTAATCAAAAGATTTAATTTTACATTCAAATATAAAAAAATTTCTCACGTGAAGCTACAAGGCCATATAGATAAAATTCTTGAACAGATTATTCAGTTTGCGCCACATCTTGTATCGGCCTTATTGGTATTAGTAATTGGCTTATGGGTTATTAAACGAATTGCTTATTTAGCCAATAAAGGTTTTGAGCGTCGTGAATTAGAAGTGTCCTTACGTACCTTTTTAAAAAGTTTAATTTCTATTGGTTTAAAAATTGTTTTAATTGTTACAGTGGCGGGAATGCTTGGCATTGGGACTGCTTCATTTGTTACTATTTTGGGTGCAGCAGGCTTGGCTGTTGGTTTAGCTTTGCAAGGTTCTTTATCTAATTTTGCGGGCGGTGTTTTAATTTTAATTTTTAAACCTTATAAAGTAGGCGATACAATTGAGGCGCAAGGACAAATTGGAGAAGTAAAAGAAATTCAAATTTTCAATACACTTTTATTAACCGGAGAAAACAAAACAGTTATTTTACCCAATGGTGTTTTATCGAACGGTACTATTGTTAATCAAACCCGATTTGGAAGTTTAAGAGCGGATATTCCTATTGCATTCCCAATGGAAAATGATATCATAAAAGTAAAAGCCATTATTAAAGAAGTAATAGATGCGAATCCTCGTATTTTAAAAACACCTGAAGCGATTATTATTACTGTTAAAATAGCGGAGGGGACTGTAAACTTAAGTGTCAGAACGTATTGTAGTCCGGAGTATGTAAGCACCGTAGTTTCGGAAGTAAATGAAGCTTTAAAACTGGCGTTTGAAAAAAATAATATAAAACCGGCAATTCCTTCAAGAATTATTCATAATATTAATGTATAAAATAAACCCTATGAAAAAATTATTAAGTATTCTTTTAATCGCTTTTGCTTTCAGCGGATTTTCGCAAATAAGTTTTGAGCAAAAATCAAAGGTCATTGATATCAATGCCAATTTTGGAGTTTATAATACTGTTGGTTCTGATTCAACCGATCGTGCCAATGGAAGAGTGCATAATGATAAAGGTGCACCATATGGTTTTGCTTTAGGATTCGAATATGGTGTTTTAAATTGGCTTGGAGTTGGATTGAAAGGACAAACATGTACTTATCTTACTTCTCAGGATACTGTAACTAAAACTAGACCAACAGGAAAAGCAAATGATATAATGTTGGTTTTAAATGCACATTTACTTCGTAAAAAACATTTTGACCTTTTAACGGGATTTGATTTAGGTTATTCAGGATTTAAATATTCAAATAACGATGTTAAACACGGTGTAGCAAAAGGTGGTGGCTTTGTTTGGAATTTTCATGTGCAGCCTCGTTTATATTTTGGCAAGCACTTTGGAATGTATATGAACATATCTTATATCTCATACGCATATCCTAAATTGAAATTAAAAGATGACGACCGCTCGTATACCGACCGTTTAAAATTTAAAGCAAGTGGTATTAACGTAGGAATTGGTTTCCAGTTTAAATTCTAATTTCAGAAAATTTTTAATTTTATTCAAAACGTAAACTCTCAATAGGGTCAAGTTTTGATGCGCGTTTAGCAGGGAGGAATCCGCTTAATAATCCTACTACAATACAAATTACTACACCAACAATAATCCAGAACCAAGGAACAAAAAACCCTGTGTTAAGTGATAAGCCAATTAAATTACCAATAATAATTCCCAAAACAATACCAATGGCGCCACCCATGATGCAAATGACGACGGACTCAATTAAAAATTGATTTTTAATAGCTTCCTGTGTTGCGCCTAAAGCTTTACGTATTCCTATTTCGCGGGTGCGCTCTGTTACAGATACGAGCATAATATTCATTAAACCAATTGCTGCGCCTAACAATGTAATGATGCCGATAATAGTTGCGCCTAATGTTACGTTTTGTAAATTATCAATTAGCATTGTTGCTAAGCTATCACTCTTCACTACATCAAAATCTTCTTCTTCTTTTGCATTAATATGACGAATTTTTCTGAACAAACCGGTTGCTTCACCAACAGCAATATCCATTAACCAAGGATATTTTGAAATAACGTTAATCGTAAAAGCTTCACCTGGCTTCCCGAAATATTGTCTGGCATTTATGATTGGAATGATGCAAATTTTATCGCCGCCAAATCCCATACTGCTGCCTTTGCTTTTTAAAACACCAATTACTTTATATTTAGTTCCACCAATAGAAATAATTTTATCAATGGGGTTCATTTTTTTTGGAAATATAGAAAAGGCAATTTCGCTTCCTAGAATAACAAGACTGTTACCGCTCAAAATTTCGGGTGGTGTAAAATTTCTTCCCTCTTGTAATTCGTAACCGGATGTTTCTAAATAATTTTCATCGGCACCAAATACCTGAATGTTTGGATTTGTTTTTTTCGACATGTATTTTAACCTCGCATTGAACGAAGCCATTGTTGATACTGACGCAATGCAAGGAAAATCAAACTCTTCTTTAAAGCGCATTGCTTCTTTAAAATTGATGGCTCTGAATGCTTTTGGTTTTTTGCCCTGCCGTCCAACCCTCATGTTCATTTCTTTGTTGCGAATGGTGAAGGTATTGGCACCCATTTCGGTAAAGTTGCTGTTGATACTGGATTTAATAGCATCGATGGCCGATAAAATTCCCACTAAAGCTGTAATACCAATGGCAATAATGAGCATGGTGATAATAGCCCGAAGTTTATTCGACTTTATCGCATCCATCGCAATTTTGGTATTTTCTTTAAGAAGAAGGGCCATTATGCTGTAAAGGTAAGTTTAGCTGGACACATTTATTAACCGCTTATCAAAAATTGTGGTTTATTTATGGGTTTTTTCCTTCAATTTTCATAAATTCGTAACCCGAAATAGTTACTAAAACAATAAACAACCAAATACTAAAACACTCCATCCTATGGCATTTGACATTGACATGATTAAGAAGGTTTACGAAAACATGCCTTCACGTATTGAAGCAGCTCGTAAACAATTAGGTCGCCCTTTAACATTAGCTGAGAAAATTTTGTATTCGCATTTACATGCCGATCAAAAATCAGAAAATTTTGAACGCGGTAACTCATATGTTGATTTTGGTCCGGATAGAGTTGCTATGCAAGATGCAACAGCGCAAATGGCTTTATTGCAATTTATGCAAGCTGGTCGACCGAAAGTGGCAGTGCCTTCTACAGTACATTGCGACCATTTAATTATGGCTAAGTCGGGAGCAAAAAATGATTTAGCAGTTGCCAACAGCGAGAGTAAAGAAGTATTTGATTTTTTAGGTTCAGTATCTAATAAATACGGAATTGGTTTTTGGAAACCGGGTGCAGGTATTATTCACCAAGTTGTTTTAGAAAATTATGCCTTTCCTGGTGGAATGATGATTGGTACCGATTCTCACACGGTAAATGCGGGTGGTTTAGGAATGATTGCGATTGGTGTTGGTGGAGCTGATGCTTGTGATGTAATGGCAGGTTTACCTTGGGAATTAAAATGGCCAAAATTAATTGGTGTAAAATTAACAGGTAAATTAAATGGATGGGCAAGTGCAAAAGATGTTATTTTAAAAGTAGCAGGTATCCTAACCGTTAAAGGTGGTACCGATAAAATTATAGAATATTTTGGTGAAGGTGCAATTAACTTAAGCTGTACCGGTAAAGGAACTATTTGTAATATGGGTGCTGAAGTTGGTGCAACTACTTCAACATTTGGTTACGATGATAGCATGGAAAGATATTTGCGCGCAACAAGTCGCGCTGATATTGCTGATGCTGCAAATAAAATTAGAGAGCATTTAACTGGTGATAAAGAAGTTTACGCTGACCCATCTAAATATTTTGATGAAGTGATTGAAATTGATTTATCGACTTTAGAGCCGCATGTAAACGGTCCGTTTACTCCGGATTTAGCAACACCAATTTCGAAATTAAAAGAAGAAGCAATTAAAAACGGCTGGCCTTTAAAAATTCAGGCAGGTTTAATTGGTTCTTGTACTAACTCTTCTTACGAAGATATTTCTCGTGCTGTTTCATTGGCAAAACAAGTTTCTGCAAAAGGCTTAAAAGCAAAAGCAGGATTTATGATTAACCCAGGTTCAGAACAAATTCGTTACACAATTGAACGCGATGGGTTTTTAAAAGTGTTTGATGAGGTAGGGGCTGTTGTATTTACAAATGCTTGTGGTCCGTGTATTGGTATGTGGGATCGAGTTGATGCTGAGAAAAAAGAAAAAAATACAATCGTGCATTCGTTTAATAGAAATTTTGCGAAGCGTGCCGATGGAAATCCGAACACTTATGCATTTGTTGCATCGCCGGAAATGGTTGCTGCTTTAGCAATTGGTGGTGATTTAAGTTTTAATCCATTAACGGATTATTTAACCAATGAAAAAGGTGAGAAAGTAAAATTAGATCCTCCATTTGGCGACGAGTTACCTAAAAAAGGTTTTGCTGTTGAAGATGCAGGTTATCAGGCTCCGGCTGCTGATGGAAGTAAAGTTCAGGTGTTAGTTGATAGAGCTTCTAAGCGTTTACAATTATTAGATCCATTCTCAGCTTGGGAAGGAATTGATTTAAAAGGATTGAAATTATTAATTAAAGCAAAAGGAAAATGTACAACTGATCATATTAGTATGGCTGGACCATGGTTAAAATTCCGTGGACATTTAGATAATATTTCAAACAACATGTTAATTGGTGCGGTAAATGCATTCAACGAAAAAACCGATTCAGTAAAAAACCAATTAACCGGATCTTACGATGCTGTGCCCGCAGTACAACGTGCTTACAAAGCGCAAGGCATTGGAAGTATTGTTGTAGGTGATGAAAATTACGGTGAAGGTTCATCTCGTGAACACGCTGCAATGGAACCTCGTCATTTAGGTGTACGTGCTGTATTGGTAAAATCATTTGCTCGTATTCACGAAACTAATTTGAAGAAGCAAGGTATGTTAGGATTAACATTTGCAAACAAAGCGGATTACGATAAAATTCAAGAAAATGATGTTATCGATATTATTGGATTAACTTCATTTGCTCCGGGCAAACAATTAACTCTCGTATTAAATCACGATAACGGAAGTAAAGATGAAATTAAAGTTAACCATAGCTATAACGCTCAGCAAATCGAGTGGTTTAAGGCCGGTGGCGCTTTAAATATTATTAGAGCGAGTGTAAAAGCTTAATTTAAATTAATTTTAAATCTGAAAAAGCCCCGTTGTAAAACGGGGCTTTTTTATTGTTCTATTGAGTTATTAACATTCTAAAAATATCTAATTGTTTTTTAAGTTAAAAAAAGTGAAAATAAAATAATAATGTTATTTTTACCCCGATTTAAACTTAAATAAACCAAAAAAACATGAAACAACCACTTAAAAAAATTTTGGTATTTCTGTTTGTTGCATTGGCTTCTTGTGCTTGGGCACAAACCAAAACGATAAAGGGAAATATTAAAGACGGCAAATCTCAGGAGAACATTCCTGGAGTAACAGTTTTGGTATCTGGTACAACTATCGGAACTTCAACTGACGAAAATGGAAACTTCACACTTTCTGTTCCTGATTCTTCAAAAAAAGTTATCGTATCTTCAATTGGTTTCGTAACCAAAACTGTTGAAATAGTAGGCGATAACTTAGTTATTACTATCGAGTCGGATGCTATTTCTTTAAAAGAAACAGTTGTGACGGCAATAGGTATGACGCGTGAGAAAAAATCTTTGGGATACGCTACACAAGAAATTGGTGGTGATGTTGTTAAAGATTCTAGGGAGAATAACGTGATGAATTCATTACAAGGACGAGTTGCAGGTTTAAATATTACGAATACAAGCGGTGGCGTAGGCGCCTCTTCTCAAATTGTGTTACGTGGTCAAAACTCCTTAACTGGCGATAACCAGCCTTTGTTTGTTATAAATGGTGTTCCTGTTGATAATGATTTCAGAGTGTCACGTTCAGGTGGGCCAAACTACGGTAATCCGATTGCGGATTTGAATCCGGATGATATTGAATCTGTGAACATCTTAAAAGGTCCAGTTGCTGCAGCACTTTACGGTTCCCGTGCACAAAACGGAGCCATAGTTGTTACAACAAAATCAGGACGAGGTGTAAAAGGAAAAAGTGGCAATTTTCAGGTTTCCTATAATATGGGTTTTTCAATGGATAAAGTTTTACGCTTACCTAAATTTCAAGATAAATATGGTCAAGGTTATTTCGGAGACAATCCTTCTCTTGACATGAATTATATTTCAGCTGACGAAAGTTGGGGAGCGCCTTTAGACGGAAGATCATATACTGATTACTTAGGTAAAACCGCAAGTTGGAATGCGCATCCAGGGCAAATAAAAAAATTCTTTAAAACAGGATCGCAATTAGATAACGCATTATCTATTTCTACAAGTGATGAAAAAGGAAGTATGCGTTTTTCATTCTCGGGCTTTAATCAAAAAGGGACTATAGAAAATACAGCTTACAATCGTTATACTGCTGGATTAAACTTTAATCGTCAGTTAACAAAAAGATTAAGCATTGAAGGAAATGTAAATTATAACTTAACACAAGGTCAAAACAGGCCGGGTACTGGTTATGGAACAATGCAAAACCCTTTAGAAAGTTTATTCGCATGGTGGGGCCGTCAGGTAGATATGGATGAATTAAAAAGTCATTACAATGACATTGATCCAACAACAGGCGTACACTATACATGGAATTTTTATCACAACAATCCATATTGGGTAATGAATAATAACACTGCTACGGATAGAAGAGATCGTGTTATGTCAGCTTTAAAAATGAGTTACAAAATAGCGCCATGGTTAACAGCAATGGTTCGCGGTGGTTCTGATTTTTACACAGAAAATCGTTTCCAAAAATTTAAATCTGGTACTGTAACTGACGCTGTATTTCAAAAGGGTGGCTTTTATAGTGATGATACTAAAAAGAATGTTACCAACTTAGATGCTATGTTAGTGGCTAATAAAAACATTGGTAAAGATTTTACTGTAACCGGTACTTTAGGTTATAACTACTTCGGAACAAAAACTACAGCTTCAAATGCAGAGGTTCGTGGATTATTGGTTCCGGATTATTATAATTTATCTAATGCGGCAAGCGCACCTATTGTAAGTAATACATTATTCAGAAA
>JAYTSW010000175.1:0-2020 GCA_043745425.1 Sphingobacteriaceae bacterium
TATTGTCTTCACTAAGTGTTTTATTAAGATAATATTTTAGAATTGAGTCGAATGTTTTGGAGACGGTTAGCAACAGATAAAAAACCCTATAAATAATAATTATCCCTACGAGCAGCAATAGCCCAAGTGATTTAGATAGAGGGAGGGTAAAAATAAATGTTGTAATAGCTAATAAAAGGGTGATAAAAAAAGCAATCGTTTGAAGTGAGCTTTCCCTTTTATTGACCGAGTTGCTTATTTTATTGAGAAGAAAAATTTTTCTTTCATCAAGATTGTAATCGCCAATTTCTGGTTTTTTATCCATTCATGTATCTTCGACAAAAAAGCCCCTCAATTTAGTTGAGAGGCCTTTATATTGAGTTTTTTTATTTAGCTGTTGTGTTCAATCTTTAACCCCCTCCCCCTGCGGGTACTCCCCCTTGAAAAAGGGGGAGAGCTAGTTTCTACCGGTGCCTGAGCTTGTCGAAGGCACCATTAAGAATTAACTTCCACAAGCTTCACATGCATCTGGGTTATCCAAAGAGCAGGTGAGTTGTGCTTGTATTTCTTCTTCAGTTAAAATGTGTGCTTGGCCGCGTTCTACTAATAAAGCATCTTCGTTGCCTAATACAACTACATTCGTTTTATCTAATGCGCCTTGGTCAACTGTAAATTTAATTGCATCAGCTGCAGCTTTAGTACGTAAGTAATACATTCCTGTTTTTAAACCTTTTTTCCAAGAGTAGAAGTGAGCAGAACTCATCTTCGCAAAGTTTGCATCTTGTATAAATAAGTTTAATGATTGAGATTGGTCAATAAACGCGCCACGGTCAGCAGCCATATCAATAATGGTACGTTGTTTAATTTCCCAAACAGTTTTGTAAATTTCTTTTATGTTAGCTGGTACTACTGCAATACCTTGCACAGAACCATTAGCTGCAATAATTTCATTTTTCAAATTATCGTTCCAAATACCAAGCTTCACTAAGTCGCGTAACAAATGTTTGTTTACTACAACAAATTCTCCGCTTAATACACGGCGTGTGTAAATGTTGCTGGTGTATGGTTCAAAGCATTCGTTGTTACCTAATATTTGTGATGTACTTGCTGTTGGCATTGGTGCTAACATTAATGAGTTACGTACACCATGTTTTTTAATTTCTTCACGTAATACATCCCACTCCCAACGCGCGCTTGGTGTTACTTTCCACATATCTTGTTGGAAAATACCTTGGGATATTGGTGAACCAGGGAATGTTTCGTAAGGACCATCTACCATTGCTAAATCTTTACTTGCTGTAAGAGATGCGTAATAAATAGTTTCAAAAATCTCTGCGTTTAATTTTTTCGCTTCATCACTTTCAAAAGGGTAACGCATTAAAATAAATGCATCAGCTAAACCTTGTACACCTAAACCAATCGGGCGGTGACGCATATTTGATTTGCGCGCCTCAGGAATTGGGTAGTAGTTACGGTCGATGATTTTATTTAAATTTTTTGTAGCAGTATAAGTTACTTCAAATAAACGTTGGTGATCAAAAGTTCCTGTTTTCTCATCCACAAAACGCGGAAGAGCAAGAGACGCTAAATTACACACCGCCACTTCATCAGCACTTGTGTATTCGATAATCTCAGTACATAAGTTAGAAGATTTGATGGTACCCAAATTCTTTTGATTTGATTTTGAGTTAGCCGCATCTTTATATAACATGTAAGGATTGCCTGTTTCAATTTGCGCATTAATGATCTCTGACCATAATTCGCGAGCTTTAATTTGTTTGCGGAATTTTCCTTCTGCTTCGTAACGTGTATATAATTTATCGAACTCTTCGCTGTGGCAATCGCTTAAGCCCGGGCATTCGTTAGGACACATTAAACTCCAAACACCTTCTTCTTCCACGCGCTTCATAAATAAATCCGGAATCCAAAGTGCAGTAAATAAATCACGCGCACGCATTTCTTCTTTACCGTGATTTTTACGGATGTCTAAGAAATCATAAATATCAGCATGCCATGGCTCTAAATAAACAGCAATAGAACC
>JAYTSW010000176.1:0-2018 GCA_043745425.1 Sphingobacteriaceae bacterium
TTTTTTCAATGATGACCATACAGTCAACGTTGCTAATAAAGGATCAGGACTGTGGAGTGACATTGAAAACTATAATTGGTTTATCGACCCACATAATTGTCTTGTGTTTAGGAACAAAGGTACATCTTTCTCCAGCGGGTTCACACTGACCCCAATTTCATTTAACAGTGATTCGATACTCTTATACATTTCGTATAAGAGTATCGAGTCGAGAAATAGTAAGGTAGTTATCTATAAGTTGGAAAAATATAAATAATAAATGGTGAAGAAATTATTTACTTTTATATTTTTAATAATAATTATATTTTCAAATCCTTCATTTAGTCAAAATTTTGAAATGCTGATTCCCTGGAGTGACACCTGCGCAAACAGTTTGGACGTATTAGAAAATGAAAATCATGCATCAGTAATTTTGAGTAACAATTACTATTTTAATCAAGATACATTTGTATTCGTCGAAGGCGTGCCTACCTATGGCTCTGGAATTACGGTAATTTCTCCAGTAGGAAACATTCTATCAAAACGCATCTATTACACAAACGGCGCTGCCTCTTGGAGCCTTTTTGAAACTGGCCGAATCCCTGGATCTGGGATATGGTTAGAAAACGGCAAAATGATAATACCTTTTAGCCAATATATTGGCTCAGCTCCTTGCGACAGTAGCAACAGTCCAGGCGCTGCGCACTCTTATAAAATCGGTACCGTGGAGGTCGGAGAGACTTCTAATATCCTTATTAGTAAAACCATTTATTACGATGACTCTTTATGTTCACGTACTAATTATGCTGGGTTCGGCATCATTAACGACTCGTCATTTATTGCGTTGGAAAGTGATGAATGGCCGCATACATTATGCGTAGTTATCAGATGGTATAACGGCGAAGTAATCAGCAGAAGTGAAATTGATAGCCGTTATATATTATCGTTTGGCAATGCCAGGTATGGGACTAATTATAAGAATAAAGTTATTTACCAAAATTCGGATTCCACATTTACAACACTTTTTTATGATCAAGTAGAAATGAAAAGTGTCATTGCTACTGTTTATCCAAATGGAAGTGTTACCTCTCTGTTTCCTCTCAATGTCCCTGTTCAATTTGAAAACGTTGCCATAAAAAAATTAGATAACCTATTCTACGTCCTTTTTAATGAAATCGATACTTTATCAACAACACTAACCTATTTTGGTACCCATTTAAATAAATACGGCTCTGATGGTACCCTATTAAATACGTTAAACATACCAAGTATGATTTCTAAAAGTATTATAATAGACGGTCACCAAAATTCGCTTCTATTACTTGATAAAACTAAAGATGACCCTGATGACAATATGGAGATGCCGATTCGAATATGTCTATTTGATTCATTGCTTAAAATAAAATCATACCATGATTTTGGCTTTTCGTATGTAAAGCCAGTTGCAATAAGCTGGAACAATTATTTAACTATTGTCGGTACTAAGCTAGCTAAGACTTCACCATCAACTCAAAAGACACCAAGTCAAATATACGTATGTCGGACTATTATTGATAGCATTAATATTCCATGGGAAAATAATCTAAGCATTTTGCCTAATGCATCGAACCTATTTTCCATCTTTCCAATCCCAGCTCACAAGTCCTTCATTATTCAATGTAACAGTAACAAAATTGAGATTGCATTAGCACAAGTTACTGATGTTCTCGGGAGGCAGGTTGTAACATTGGAAATTGATGAATCATTTCAAACAATTTCAACAGATAATTTTAATGAAGCAGGAATATATTTTGTTAATATTTATACGGCATTTGGACATATTGAAAGACATAAAATCATTGTAATGAAATAGAATTTGATTTTTTTCAGAAAAGGTTGACAGAAAGTTTTCAAAAGATAATTATTAAATTAATAATGTTTCGCTCACGTTTCGTTATTAAAAAAATCTCCCCGCAACGAAAAGCAATTCAATCAGTTATAAAAATACACAAAGTTCGCTCGGGATCTCAAAGTAGTATAAGTTGAAGTGTACGGTAAGC
>JAYTSW010000177.1:0-7346 GCA_043745425.1 Sphingobacteriaceae bacterium
TTACATTCTGTTCAAACTCTAAGAGATAAAAACAGTGAGGTGCTCTCTTTAAACCAACATACTTAATTAAAAGTTGTTTAGATACAAATGCACTCTCACTGCTTTTCACTTTTAATAACTAAGTTAATTACAATTTGTAATACTTTAATTATTGAATACAAACATAGGAGATACAAAATTTATCCATTACTTAACCCCACTCATTTTCATTGCATCCAACTTAATAGCCGAATCCAATGGTATTTGCAATTCATTAGATTTTTGAGTGGCTTTCTTTAGCAATAAAGGTTGATTACGAATTTGCTTAGCGTAAGTTTGGATGGCGTTATTCCTTTCCATTCTCGGCCAATAGGTTTGGGGAGAAGTATACATTTCATAAGCATCCTGTATAAAACTATTTCCAAAAGCACCCAGGTTTCCATCAGAGTAAACCAACATCACTACATCATTATTTTGCTCAATCTCTTGTTTTAAATTTAATTCCCACACCTCTGTTTTTACACCACCTGGCGATGGAACTATCCTATTAAAATAATACCAAAATTGTCCGTCCGCCATACAATTTGTTGGTATTGCTTTAAACAAGGCGCCGTACCAATAACTATCGCCAATTGATAAAACACGTGTAGTATTTAATAATGAATCTCTTTCAAACATAATTTCCTGATAAGCCAACTTCATGTTTTGAGGCGGGTTCGAATATAAATTCATACTCTTCAACACATCGGCATCCCTACTTTGCGCAGTATCTACAACAACTGTATTTTCCCAGGCTATCTCAGGCATTTGTTTGCCGTGTAGCTTTTCGAGGTGACGAATAATTGTATCGATAGCCAAAACTTCACCGTAATAACTCCAGTGGTGACCAAACTTAGGGAACAAAGGATATTTACTGTTTGGTTTTAATAAATCGAAATAGGTTTGCAAATCCAAATAATTAATTCCATAAGCTTTACTTTGTTTTACAAACTCATCGTGATTGGTGTTTTTAATAGGATGTTTGTATTTGTCTTCAATAAATTCTTTTAAATGTTGTCCTTTACCGGGAGCGTACACGAATAACAAATCCACACCGTGATGCTTTAAACTATCCTGCACTACTTTCGACATTTGAAGCAGTGTTTTTATTTTTTCTTCTCCAATAAAATCATCACCGTATGCCGCGTAAATATAATTTTCGCTAAAAACGTAATTATCTTTCCCGTTTACAAATTTGTTAACGCGTATCTGATTAAAAACTTTATAGTACAATTGATTATTGAGGCGAACAGAAATTTCTTTGAATGACCAATGATCATTATTATAATCGTCCATATCGCTTTGGTAAAGACCCATAAACCAATTCTCCTGACTGAGCTCTGGTTTTTTATCGCTTATAACTATGCCTGTTAAATTTGGCTTATTGTCTTTTTTAATAAATGAATACAGCAGCGGGAAAGCCAATGCGAGATAAGCAATCCAGATTTTACTTGTTATTATTTTAGTTTTCGCTGCTGCCATTAAAATCTGAAATAAATAAAAGGATTAAAATCAAGTGCAGAAATATAAGTTAATGAGATGTAGAATAAACAAATGCTAGACAATAATAATACATTTCTGTTTTGGTCTGTAAATTTCTCACCGTAAACTTTATCTTGCACAGCTTGCATTTTTGAATTGAAAGCGAAGAAAGAAAATACCAATGCCAATGCACAAGAAAACCAGAAATCATTGTTCAAAGCAAATTTACCATCGAAGAAATCGAACGCGTACATTTTTTTGATGACATGCAAGGCATAATCTAAATTTTCATTTCGGAATAAAACCCATCCTGTTACTACAATTAAAAATGTAATAATAGTTGAGGCGAATTTTCCAATTTTCTGATAGACATTTCCGAGGAATAATCTTTCCAAAACTAAAAACGTTCCATGAAATGCACCCCATAAAACAAAATTCCAACTCGCACCATGCCATAAGCCGGAAAGCAAAAACACAACCACCAAATTACGATACAGTTTTGCAGGAGTAACTTTATTTCCGCCTAAAGGGATGTATAAATAATTTTTCATCCACGCCCCTAATGTAATGTGCCATCGTCTCCAGAATTCTGTAATAGAAAAAGATAAATACGGGTTTTTAAAATTCTCAGGTAATTTAAAGCCGCATATTTTTCCGATACCAATAGCCATATCACTATAACCACTAAAGTCAAAATAAATCTGGAAGGTATAAGCAATTGCTCCTACCCAAGCCGCAGCGGTATCAATTTCGGAAGCATCCAATTTAAAAACGGCATCGGCTTGCATACCTAATGTATTGGCAATAATTACTTTTTTAGCCAGACCGAAACAAAAAATAAAAAAGCCACTCAATTTAATATCCGTCGTATAATTTTTTTCACGATTGGTGATTTGGTCGGCAATATCATGATAACGAACAATTGGTCCGGCAATTAATTTTGGAAAGAAAATAATATAAGTCTGATAATGCCAGAAGCTTTTTAAGGGCTTGTGAACTCCTCTATAAACATCTACTACATAAGTAATGCTTTCAAACGTATAAAATGAAATTCCTATTGGTAAAATTATTTTCGCCCAATGAATTTCTGTTCCCGCTAAAGCGTTGATATTATCAATAAAAAAATTGCAGTACTTAAAATAAAATAGCAAACCCACATTCATCAACAACGAAATAATCAGAAATTGATTTTTTGCGCTCTTGGTTTTCGCTTTGTGCATCGCCTCCACAAAAAAGAAATCTAAAAAAGTTGTTCCTAAAATAACAAAGATGAATTTCGGTCCGCCCCAAGCATAAAAAACAATACTGAAAATTAAAATGCAGGCGTTCTTGAATTTATTCGGGACTAAATGATAAGCCAGCAAAAAAACGGGAAGAAAATAAATTAGAAAAGTTATGCTGCTAAATACCATTTGTTATCGTTAAGCAAATTTAAGAGAAAAATTCAAAACCGCTTACTGCCTACTATCAACTGCCTACTGTCTATCTTTCAATTCACCATTCTCACAAACGAGGGTACGGGACTTGAATTTTTGATAAACCAACATATCATGCGTTGCAAAAAGGACAGAACTGCCTGTTTCGCTGATTTTCTTTAATAAATTGAGGATTTCCTCCGACGTTTCAGGATCCAAGTTCCCTGTTGCTTCATCAGCCAATATCAATTCAGGCTCATTTACCAAGGCACGAGCAATACTTACACGTTGTTGTTCGCCACCCGATAATTCGTGAGGCATTTTTTGTTCTTTACCCTCTAATCCCACTTGTTTAAAAACTTCGTTAATGCGGGCCTTTATTTTACCTTCTTCCTTCCAACCTGTGGCTTTCATCACAAACTTAAGGTTATCATACAAATTTCTATCACCTAGTAATTGAAAGTCTTGGAACACAATACCCAATTTGCGACGTAAATACGGAATATCTCTGCGTTTTAAATCAGTTAACGAATAGCCTGCAACCGTTGCTGTGCCTTGCACTAAAGGTAAATCAGCATAAATTGTTTTTAATAAACTACTTTTTCCGCTTCCGGTTTTTCCCAGAAGGTAAACAAACTCACCTTTCTTTATTTCTAAATCCAAATTACCAATAACAGGACGATCATCCTGAAAGATAGTGGCTTTCTCAAATTTTATTACAGTGCTCATTTTACGTCTAAAACAATAAAATTACGCTTAAATGTAACCCCCAGCATAAAATCGCGTTATCCAATATGAACATAAGCGGGTTAATAACTGCAGTTTCAAGTAACAAAAGACATACAAACCAAACTTAACTTTATTGAAAATTTTTACGCTGATTTTTATTACTCATGATGCTACGAAAGTATGGTGTTTGGGTTGGTTTGTGTTTATTTTGCTTTATAGCGAAATCTCAAAGAACAACTGCATACATTGATAAAGACTTACTCTACAAACAAGGCCTCGACTTGTTTGATAAAAAACAATATGTCGCCGCTCAAAAAAGTTTTACTGACTATTTAACTTTAAACATTGCTGTTAAACTATTGAAAATTGATGCTGAGTATTACGCTGCGGCTTCTGCAATTGAATTATTTCATAAAGACGGTGAATGGCGCATGCGTGAATTTATTACGGCTCATCCTGAGAGTAATAAAATAAACGGCGCTTGGTTTTATTTAGGAAAATCTAGTTTCCGAAAGAAGAAATACGAAGAAACTATTAAAAATTTTGAGAAAGTTGATATTTACGCTTTAACAAAAGAAGATTTAGCTGAATTATATTTTAAACGTGGCTACAGTTATATTGAAGTTAAAGATGCAGAAAAAGCAAAAGCAGATTTATATGAGATAAAAGATGTAGACAATAAATATATTTATCCGGCTCTTTATTATTACTCTCATTTAAGTTATCTAGATAAAAAATACGAAATAGCTTTAGAAGGTTTCACTAAATTAGTAGGTAACGAGACTTTTGGCTCTGTTGTTCCTTATTACATCACTCAAATTTATTTTGTGCAAGGTAAATGGGATAAGGTTGTAAAAAATGGTCCGGATTTATTAAACGACAGCAATCAGGTACAAAAGAAAAGCGAAATCAATCGTATGATTGGCGAATCGTATTATAATTTAAAAGATTACGCCAATGCATTAGACTATTTAAAGAAAACGGAATTAGGTTCATCGTTAAACATCGAAGGCAGCTATGCAATTGGCTACTGCTATTACAAACTAAATGACTGCGCTAACGCAATTACTTATTTAGAAAAAGCCACTGCGAAAGAAGATAGCATGAGTCAGAATGCGCATTACCATTTAGCAGATTGCTATTTAAAGACAAATGATAAGACAAAAGCCAAAAATGCTTTTTACTCCGCTTACACTTTAGATTTTGATAAGAAAATTACCGAAGATGCCTTATACAGTTTCGCGAAATTAAGTTATGAGATGGATTTTAGCCCGTTTAATGAAACCGTTCGCGCCTTTAGTAAATACATTAAAGAATATCCGAGTTCAAATCGTAAAGATGAAGCTTATAAATATTTAATTAATGTTTACTCTACTACAAAAAATTACGACCGTGCTATTAAAAGCATGGAAAGTTTAGATACTCAGGATCCGATTTTAAAAGGGACTTATGAGAAACTTGTGTTTTTCAGAGCAGTTGAATATTTTAATAATGGAGATTTAGATAATGCAGAAAAGCAATTTAAAAAAGCAATTGGCATTAATGCGGATAAATTGTACACATCATTAACAAGTTATTGGCTAGGAGAAATTTCTTATCAGCGCAAAGATTACAGTACAGCTATTGAAACCTGGAAAAACTTTTTATTGCAACCAAATAATGTAAACCTAAATGAATTTGAAAAAACGCATTATAATTTAGGTTACGCATATTTTCAGCGTAAAGAGAAAGGCGATTATTCTTCTGCCAATATTGAATTCAGAAAATACATCATGAACAAAAGCGGTGATGATTTAAGTAAAACCGCCGATGCGAATGTAAGAGCAGCGGATTGTTATTTTATGAACAGGGATTTTCATCAGGCAGCTGATTATTACGAAACAGCAATTGCTTTAAATAAAATTGATGTGGATTACAGTTATTATCAAAAAGCATTGTGTAATGGATTATTAAAAAATCATAAAGAAAAAATAAACGATTTAAAATATCTCGAAGTTACTTATCCTAAATCAAATTATTTAAGCGCTGCAACTTTCGAAATGGCAGAAACGTATTTAAAGGATATGAATAATGGAGATGATGCCGCTATTTACTACGAGAAAGTATTAACTAATTATCCTAAATCTTCATTTGCGAATCCTTCATTAGCAGGCCTTGGATTAATATATTATAATAAGAAAGAAGACGATAAAGCTTTTAAATATTTTGATCAGATAGTGCAAAAAGATCCTAAAGGAGATGATGCCCGCGAAGTGTTGCCAATGATTAAGAAAACATTTGAAGCAAAAGGTAAAATTGATGAAATGGAAAAATATTTTGCCTCCATCGGTAATCCTTTATCGGTAAATCAAATTGAAACCGCTTTATACGAATCGGCAAAAGAGGCTTATTACAATAAAACCAATTGCGATGAAGCGATGCCTAAATTTGAAAGCTACATTGCTAAATTCCCAGAAGGAAAATATGTTACCGAAGCTCAATTTTGCTATGGAGAATGTACTTATAGTAAAAGCTTATTTGATAAAGCATTGCCGGCTTACAAATACGTGATTTCAAAATCAAGAAGTATTTATACTGAAACATCGTTAAGCAAGGCTTCTTATTTATTATTTAAGGATAAAAAATACGATGAAGCCTTACCGATGTATTTACAAATGCAGGAAATTGCAGAGGCGCCTGCTAATAAATTAACCGCTAAAGTTGGTGCAATGCGTTGTGCTTTCTATTTAAATCAATTTGAAACCGCTTTAACGGAGAGCAATAAAGTTTTAGGGACAGAAAAATTAAATCCACAGCAAACCAGCGAAAGCAAATACATAAAAGCAAAATCTTTATTCGAAACACAACGTTACGATGATGCCTTAACAGAATTTAAAGCCATTGCTAAATCATCAAAAAATACGAGCGGCGCCGAAGCGTATTATCATATAGCTAAAATTTATTTCAACAAGCAAGATTATAAAGAGGCTGAGAAAACCATTAATAACTTAATCAGTTTCCCTTATACAAACGACGACTGGAACACAAAAGGCATGCTCTTAATTGCTGATTGTTACGTTGGAAAAAAAGATATTGAAGATGCTAAAGTTATTTTACAAACTATTTTAGACGGAAAACCAAAACAAGAATATGTTGATGAAGTAAATGTTAGGCTCGCACAAATTAAACTAATGGAAGCTGCAAAAGCAGAAGCTTTAAAAGCTGAACAAGCGAAAACCACAGAAATGAAAGTTGAATTTAACACTACTGGCGGCGATGATAAATTATTTACACAGCCTGTTAACGTTGCGCCTGCTGATACAACAAAAAAACCTGTAATTACTGCCCCAAACTAAAAGAAAATGCTGAACAAAACATACATATATAAAAACGCTTGGGGCCCTCTCCCCACTCTTGTTTTGATTTTATTTTTCAGTAATGCATTGCAAGTACATTCACAAACCAATATGAATGATATTAACTTTGCTGTGCCGAGTGAATTTCAACCTTCTATTAAAGATGCCGTGAAGTTTACGGAGCTGCCGGAGATTCGTGATACTGTTCACCGTATTACAAATGCTAACTATGCCATTAATTCAAAACCATTATTTCCAAAATACGAGGTAGCACCTATTAGTCCTGCCAAAATGCAAAATGAACCTTTAACTAAATTGTACCACTCTTTAATTAAAGTGGGTTACGGTCCGATTTACAATATGCCTT
>JAYTSW010000178.1:0-7344 GCA_043745425.1 Sphingobacteriaceae bacterium
TTGAAATACGCTTGCAATTTTTCTTTGTCCCGCACATCTCCATCTTGATGATTTATTTTAGAAGCTAATCCTGTCGTAACGTAATTATCCTGTTTCGTAAGAGGAGGCAAAGCATAACCATAAACATCAGCTCCTAATTCTTTTAACCAAATGCACATCCACGAACCTTTAAAGCCCGTGTCGCCAGTGACTAAAACTTTTTTGCCTTTGTAAACTGATTGAAATAAATCGATGCTCATTTTATTTTATTTCCAAAGTTTCCACTCTGCAGTGCCGTTATCCCAAACCTTGTTTAAATCTTGTTTGTCTTTCAATGTATCCATTGGTTTCCAAAACCCGCGATGTCTGAACGCAACGAGGTTTTGATCTTTTGCAATATTCTCCAATGGTTCGCGTTCCCAAATAGTTTCATCACCTTTTAAATATTTGAAAATACCAGGTTCACAAACAAAAAAACCCCCGTTAATCCATCCCGCTTCTCCTTTTGGTTTTTCCATGAATGATTTTACTTCATTCGTTTCGCTAATATCTAACACACCAAATCTGCTATCCGGTTGTACTGCCGTAACAGTCACTAATTTTTTATGTTGTTTATGAAAATCAACAAGCTCTTTAATATTAATGTTACTAACACCATCTCCATAAGTCAACATAAATGTTTTTCCCTCTGTGTATTCTTCAATTCGTTTAACACGACCACCCGTCATCGAATCTTTTCCTGTATCAATCAACGTAATTTTCCAATTTTCTGTTCCGGTTTTGTGCATGGTTAATTTACCACTGCTAATATCAACCGTAACATCTGAATGATGTAAGAAAAAATTAGCGAAATATTCTTTTATCACTTGTCCTTTATAACCCAGACAAACAATAAACTCATTATAACCATAATGAGAATAAATTTTCATGATGTGCCAAAGAATTGGTTTACCGCCAATTTCAACCATTGGTTTCGGACGAATATCTGTTTCTTCTGATAAACGAGTACCTAAACCACCTGCAAGAATTACAACTTTCATATACTTATTTCAAGCTATGAATTTAGGAATTATTTTTGAAATAAAAGAGCTATTTTGTATTGAGAATGCTGTTAAGTTTCTCAACATCACCCCATGTTTCCATGGGCTCGTAATCGGCATAAGGATAAACGCCTAAATTCAGCTTAATTTTATAGTCGTTTCTATTTAGGAAATCAGTAACAAAATCTTTCAGTTTAACGGGATTTCCGCTGCAACAATTGATAATACCTGTTACTTTATTTTGTAAGGAAATAGTTGTGATTCGGTCAGCAATTTCATCAGGACTTAAAAAATCACGAATCTGTTCGCCGCCTGACATATTGAAAGATTCTTCTTTGTTTTTTATTGCGGAAATTAAATGTGTGTACAGGTTTTTTCGTCCTTTCACTTCTCCAAAAACATAAAATATACGTGTCCATTTTAAACTAAATGGTTTTGCTTTTTGCTTTGTCTCTAAAAACTCGCGTAATAAATTTTTTCCCTCGGGATAAGGTAAAACCTGCTTCGATGCCATGTTTTCTTTTAAAATCCCCTCTTGTAAACCGTATTCGTAACAAGTACCGACTACAGTAATATCTGTTAACCCTTTATCAATTAAATTAGAAAGAAAAATTTTGTGACTTTGTAAAACAGTGGAAGTATGCGCATCGTTTTTGTATTCATCTAATTTTTCCCAGGCTAAATGAATTAAAGCATCAGGTTTTTTAAAATAAGAATATAAATCGGGTTCACTTTGGGTATTTATGTCGTAAGGAATATAAGTTACTTTGTCAAAAAAATCACATTGTTTTGCTTTTTCATCCTTGCGAGAAGTAGCGATCACTTTAATTCCTCTTTTCAGTAATTTATTAATCACTAATTCTCCTAATCCACCAGTTGCGCCTGTAACTAAAACCCGCATATTTAAAATTTAAACGGACTTTTAAAATCCTGGAAAGAAGGGAAACCTAAATCTCTATCTGAAACGATCGCATTGCGAATATCTTTTCCAAAATCAAATGATGAATACAATAAACCTGTGTCACATTTTAAATCATAAACCGTTGACACTTTATATTGCATTAATGCCAATGGAGAATGAACAAAAAAACCATGCACTAATCCTTTTGGAATATAAATTAAAGTTGGTCTTTCGCCGTCCAATTCAAATGCATCGTATTGTCCAAATGTTGGTGATCCTATTCTTAAATCAACAACAAAATCAGTAATCGTTCCAATATTGCAATGCACAATTTTTTCATGATCAGCTGGTGGAATCTGAAAGTGCATTCCTCGGAAAACATTTTTTACTGATGACGTAAAATATTCTTCGGCCACATGCATTTTTATGCCCGCATCATTAAAAATATCTTCATGAAATGTTTTTGTAAAAGTGCCGCGCTTGTCAGAAAACTGATTTAAAACAATTTGCTTGCAACCTTTTATTTTCGACTCTTTTATTTCTGAAATCATAGGGCTTGTACTAATCAAAATTAAGGTATTTGATTAGTAGTTTTATATATTTCAAATATATATATTTGTGTTAGAATACTGCGTAATTGACTATTATCTTATTAACAATCAATTATTTAAATGTCTGAATTAATATGGCCGCACCTAAATTAAGCGTTTGTATTCCTGTTTATAACGGAGTCGCTTTCATTAAGGAAACAATTGATTCTGTTTTAAACCAAAGTTTTAAGGATTTTGAAATTGTTATTGTCGATAATCAGTCGACTGATAATACCATTTCCATCGTTAAATCTTATTCCGATCCACGTATAAAACTATTTGTAAACGATACTAACATTGGCATGATTCCGAATTGGAACAAAGCGATGGAACACGCTACGGGAAAATACATAAAAATTTTACCTGCCGATGATTTTATTTATCCCGATTGTCTCGAAAAGCAAATAAAAATAATGGACGCTGATACCAATGAAAAAATAGCAATGGTTGGTGGTCGGAGAAATATTATAGAGGAAAACGGGAAAATTTTATTTAACCGAGGTTTCTCAAAAACCGAAATTGAAGTAACCGGTTTTGCAGCTATTAATAAAAATGTCCGCTCAGGCGGAAATATTATTGGCGAAGGCGGGGCTCTTATATTCCGAAAATCTATTCTTAAAAAAACAGGGAATTTTAATTCTGATATTTTTTATGTGTTGGATTTAGATTTATGGTATAAAATATTGCTTCATGGCAATTATTACGCTTTACCTGATATAGTGAGTTCATTTAGGGTATCTAAAAGCTCGGCCAGTGTTAATGTGGTAAAAAAACAGCGCGAAGACCTGTCAAATTTTATCAATAAAATTTATTTAAATAAAGAATATCAGTTATCTTGGCTAAGTTGTAAAATTGGTTTATTTAAAGCCTTTGCTTTAACCGAAGCCAAGAAAATTTTATACAAGTATATTTTGAAATAAAATTAATGAGCAAAAAAATATCCATACTCGTTCCTGTTTACAATTCAGCAAAATTCATGAATAAATTGCTGGAAGCTATTGATGAAGAACGCGTAAAATCAAATTGGAATTTAGAATTGGTATTGGTGGATGATGGGAGTAAGGATAATAGCTTCGAAAAAATTGAAGAACTCGCAAAAATATATCCTTATATAAAAGGCATTAAACTTTCTAAAAATTTTGGGCATCAAATTGCAGTTAAAACAGCAATGAGTCATGCTACAGGCGATTACATTGCCATTATTGATGATGATTTACAAGATCCGCCATCTCAACTGCCTGGATTTTTTAAATATTTGGATGAAGGTTATGATGTGGCTTATGGCATTCGTAAAAACCGTAAAGAGTCGTTTTTAAAACGGATGGCTTACAATAGCTTTTATAAGATTTTAAAAGCCATGAGCGATATTCATATTCCAATTGATAGCGGTGATTTTTGTGTGATGAAAAAACAGGTGTTGGATAACATGTTAAAGTTGCAGGAGCAAAATCCGTTTTTACGAGGTATTCGTGCGTGGGTAGGCTTCAAACAAATTGGGGTTGAATTTGAAAGACACGCCCGCTTCGATGGAAAATCAGGATACACCTTAAAAAAATTATTGAAAATCGCGATGGATGGCATATTTTCATTCTCTACCGCTCCTATTCGTTTAATAACTTTATTAGGAACCATTGGATTTGTTTTTGCTAGTGTATACTCTTTAAATGTTATTTATCACCGTTTAAATGGCGATATTGATGTAAAAGGTTTTGCAACATTAACTATTATTATTTCGTTTTTTAGTTCGCTTATTTTAATTTGTTTGGGAATTATAGGCGAATATATTGTTCGTATTTACGACGAAGTACGAAGTCGTCCGTATACAGTAATTGAAAGGACCATTAATTTATGAACGTTGCAGTAATAGGCGCAAATGGATTTATTGGCAAGCACCTTGTTGCTAAATTATCTTCGCTTCCCAATGTAAATGTGTTTGCTTTTGATATTTCAGACAAAAGCGCATTTGGTTCGAAGATTTCTTACAAAAAAAATGACTTAAGCAGTATTGAACAAATTGCAAATGATTTTGCAACTATTGATGTAGTTTATTTTTTAGCTTCGGCAACAATACCAGTTACAAGTTGGGAAAACCCATTAATGGAAATAGAGAAAAACTTAATACCATTCATAAATTTTGCAGATACAGTAGCTAAATTAAAAGTAAAGAAAATTTGTTTCTTATCGAGCGCAGGAACTATCTACGGAGCTACCACACACAAAGTAAACGAGACTTCAGATAAAAACCCATTCTCGCCTTATGGCATTACCAAATTAGCGATGGAGAATTTTCTTCTCTACTTTAAAACACGTTACACTATTAATTTTGATGTGTATCGCGTTTCAAATGTGTATGGTGAAGGGCAAAACACTTCAAAAGGTTTAGGATTGATAAACACTTTACTCGAAAAAATTATAACAGAAGGAAAAATAAAAGTATTTGGTAACGGCGAAACGCTTCGCAATTACATTTATGTAAAGGATGTGACCGAATTATTAAGTCATTCTGTTACTTCAGACACCAATACTTCTTCTACATACAATATTTCATCAAACGACAGTTTAACCATCAATCAAATTGTGGATGTAATTAAATCCACTGTAAGCGAAAAATTTGAAATTATTAAAGAGGAGAGTCGTTTGAGTGATAATTCGGCGATTGATTTAGACAATACTAAAATAACAAAAGCAATTCCTACGTTTCAGTTTACGCCAATATCAAAAGGGATTGCACAAACCTATTCGTACATTAAAGCTAATTCACAAAAACAGAATTAATGAGCAAGACTATTTCAAAAGAAAAAGTGGTAAAAATAAATCCCCCTACCGGTAAATTTGATTTCATTGGTAAGTTCAAAAATTTATCTCAAGAAGATAAAATCGGATTAGGTATTTTATTTACACTCGCTTTTATTACCGTTAGCATTCGTTCTAACTTTTATAATATTCCGTTTGAGCGTGACGAAGGCGCTTATTCGTATTATGGAAAATTATTACTAGAAGGAAAAATTCCTTACAAAGATTTCTACGAACAAAAATTTCCGGGTCTGTTTTATTTTTACGCCACCATTGTTTATTTATTTGGCGATACTGTTAGCGGCATGCATAAAGGGTTTATGTATGTAAACATTATCACCATGGTGTTTATTTATTTTACTTCACGTAATTTATTTTCTGCATTTGCCGGCGTAATATCAGCTGCTACATTTGTATTTGTATCGATGACGCCAAACTTAAGCGGCTTTACAGTGCAAGGCGAACACGCTGTAATTTTCTGGGCCAGTATGGGCTTTCTCTTCTACTCCATAGCTCGTTTAACTAATGATTGGAAGTACTATTTATTAATGGGCTTAGCACTTGGTGGGGCCTTCATGGTAAAAACCAGCGGTATATTTTTTGTTGCCGCAGGTGGAATAACCGTTATCACGGATTTCTTTTTCACGAAAGGAAAAAAAGATTTTAAAAATTTATTTAAAACAGCTTTCATTTATGGCGGCGGCGCTGCTGCAGTTGTGGTTATTATGTTCTTAGTGATTTACATGAAAGGTTCTTTTGGCGACATGATTTTCTGGACTTATGAAATTCCAAAAAAATACGTAGCTAAAATTCCATGGGAACAAGGAAAGCAATACTTGGATTATTCTTATGTAGCCATTACTAACGATTATCATTTGTTTTGGCGTCATGCATTTTTAGCATTAATAGTTTGTTTAGTAGCCAAAGCCGTTGAATTACGTACGAAAATATTTGCATTTGTATTAATGGCTTTCTCTTGCGCCACCATTTTCCCTGGGTTTTATTTTTACGGACATTACTGGATTCAAATGCTACCAGGCTTATCCATTTTATCGGGTTTGACTTATTTCAGTATTATGAGTGTTTTAAAAGACAGACTCAATCTTAAATCACCAAACTTAAAATACGCGTATTTAGGTTTGTTTGCGATTTTAATTTTTATGCATACCGATAAATTAAAAAATTATTACTTCCACCCTAACTACGATCAAGTAATGCGTTCCGTTTACGGAACTAATCCTTTCCCGGAAGCTATGGAAATTGGTAATTACATTAATCGCGTTGCAAAACCAGAAGATCAGATTGTAGTTATGGGTTCTGAGCCTCAGATATATTTTTATACTAAAAAGAAATGTCCATCGCGTCACGCCTACTTCGCCGCCATTGTAGATAACGTACCTGAACATAAAGTATGGCAGCGCGAATTTGTAGCGGATGTGGAAAAAGTAAAACCAAAATATTTTATTTTCTTCAATCACCAGATATCTTTATTTGTACAGCCTAATACCGATCAATACGTATTTACCTGGGCTAACAAATACATTCAGGATGGTTACAAACTCGTTGGACTGGTTGATATGATTGACGGACAACGTAGCACTTATATTTTTGACGAGAGCGCACAACGCTATCAACCCAAATCGCAGAGTTACATTATGATTTTTGAGAGGAAAATATAAAATTAATTTAGATTTTCCTTTCTTGATGATTTTTTTGTAATGTTTTTTTTACCTTCAATTAAAATGCCCATTATGAAAAAACATATACTTTCAATTTTTCTGTTTCTTGTTTCTTTTTTTGGCTTTGGTCAGAGTGGCGCCGCACTTAACTTTGATGGTGTTAATGATTACGTGAATCTGCCTAATGTAAATATGCCATTTAATGTTTCGGCAGCGCATGTTAAAACATTTCAATTATGGTTCAAGAATACTTCTAATCAAGGCGCACACGTCAGGATATTTTCAACAGGAACTGCTAATTGGTCAACTGGTGTATGGTTTGGTTACGCTGCAGGTTCTAATTTTTTGAGATTAGAACTGAG
>JAYTSW010000179.1:0-7329 GCA_043745425.1 Sphingobacteriaceae bacterium
CCCATTCTATCCATTAACGAAGCAATACGCTCGCTGCCGAATAAACGCATTAAGTTGTCTTCCAAAGAAACGAAGAACTGAGAAGACCCAGGATCACCCTGACGACCTGCACGACCGCGTAACTGACGGTCGACACGCCTACTCTCGTGACGTTCTGTACCAATAATTGCTAAACCACCGGCATCCTTTACACCTGGTCCTAATTTAATATCCGTACCACGACCCGCCATGTTGGTGGCGATAGTTACGGTGCCTGCTTTACCGGCTTCTGCAACAATTTCCGCTTCCTTCTGGTGAAGTTTCGCATTTAACACGTTATGTTTAATGCCCCGTAATTTTAAAGTGCGGCTTAATAATTCTGAAATCTCAACTGAAGTTGTTCCAATTAAAACCGGACGACCTGCTGCAACTAATTTTGCTGCTTCTTCAATTACTGCATTATATTTTTCGCGTTTAGTTTTATAAACAAAATCCTGTTCATCCTTACGGGAAATAGCGCGGTTAGTTGGAATTACAACAACGTCTAATTTATAAATATCCCAAAATTCTTGCGCTTCCGTTTCTGCTGTACCGGTCATACCTGCCAGCTTATTATACATACGGAAATAATTTTGTAAAGTAATTGTTGCGTAGGTTTGAGTAGCCGCTTCAATTTTCACACTTTCTTTCGCTTCAATCGCTTGGTGTAATCCATCACTGTAACGACGGCCTTCCATAATACGACCAGTTTGCTCGTCAACAATTTTAATTTGTCCGCCATCAATTACATACTCTGTATCTTTTTCGAATACAGTGTAAGCTTTTAATAATTGGTTTACAGTATGGATGCGTTCGCTCTTTATGCTGAATTCACGCATTACGGCTTCTTTCGCCACCAATTTTTCTTTTGGATCAGTAATATTCTTTTCAATATCGGCTACTTCATCTCCAACATTTGGGATTATAAAAAATTTATTATCATCAGCACTTGACGTAATCAAATCAATTCCTTTTTCAACAAGATCAACCGAATTGTGTTTTTCATCTACAACAAAATATAACTCTTCATCAATTTTATGCATTTCCTTGTTTTGGTCTTGCATGTAATGATTCTCCGTTTTCTGTAATAAAGCTCTTACACCATTCTCACTTAAAAATTTAATTAAGGCTGTGTTTTTTGGTAAGCCACGATAAGCCCGCAACAATGGAATTCCAGCTTCTTTTTCTTTTCCCTCAGCAAATAATCGTTTTGCATCTGTTAAACAAGTTAACACGTATTGTTTTTGTACACTTACTAATTTTTCTACACGAGGCTTAAATTCATTAAACTCGTGTTTATCGCCTTGAGGTGTTGGTCCGGAAATAATTAATGGGGTACGTGCATCGTCAATTAAAACTGAATCGACCTCATCCACAATTGCAAAATTATGTTTTCGTTGTACTAATTCATCAACGCCACGTGCCATGTTATCACGTAAGTAATCAAAACCAAATTCGTTATTGGTACCGTAAGTAATATCACACAAATAAGCTAAACGACGCTCTTCGGTATTTGGCTCGTGTTTATCAATACAATCAACAGTTAAACCGTGAAATTGAAATAAAGGTGCGTTCCATTCGCTATCACGTTTTGCTAAATAATTATTTACAGTTACTAAGTGAACACCGCGACCGGCAAGTGCATTTAAAAACATAGGCAAAGTAGATACCAATGTTTTACCTTCACCTGTTGCCATTTCAGAAATTTTTCCTTGATGCAACACTATACCGCCAATTAACTGCACGTCATAATGTATCATATCCCAGGTAATCTCTCCCCCTGCTGCGGTCCAAGTGTTTTTCCAAACTGCTTTTGCACCACGAATTTCAATGTGTTTTAATGTTTTTGCAAATTCTCTATCATAATCAGCAGCTGTAACTTCTAACTCTGTGTTTTCTTTAAAGCGATGTGCTGTTTCTTTTAAAATCGCAAAAGCTTCAGGTAAAATTTCATTTAAAACATCTTCAATTTTTTTAGTGATGTCTTCTTCAATACCATCAATCTCTTTGTATAATTCTTCTTTGGTATTTACATCCATATCCGGCTTTGCATCCATTTCGGCTTTAATGCCGTCTATTTTAGTGCGCTCTTCCTTGATATGCTCCTGAATATGTGCTTTTAATTTTTTTGATTTATCCCGTAACTCATCGTTACTTATAGATTGTAAAGTTGCGTAAACTGCATTTATTTCGTCAACAATTGGCTCAACATCTCTGACATCTTTTTCAGACTTGGTACCGAATACTTTTTTAAGAAACCCAAACATAATTTTCCTCTGATTTTATAGGCTACCAAAGGTAACAAAAAAAGGGTATCTGTAAGGGTAAAAAAGAGGTTTGATTACCAGTAAATTGGCTTTTTTTAACCCTTCTGTACTTAAATATGATTGTATAGGTTACCAGTAAGGTGGCAGGGCAAGCCATTTAAAAGACAAAGTCTACCAATTGTGCAGTGGGCTTTTACTTTTGTGTTTAAAAGCCTATTTTTAGAAATGATAATATGCAGAGATCAATTCTAAAATATCTTGTTCTATCGATTCTACTTCTGCCGTTTTGCTTAAGTGCTCAACAATATAACTACAAGAACTATTCAGCCGAAAATGGTTTGCCTTTTGTTCAGATTTCATGTATGTACCAAGACCAATTTGGTTACATATGGAGCGGAGGTTATGGTGGATTAAGTCGCTTTGATGGTAAAAAGTTTTCCAATTTCTCTCCTAAAAATGGATTAGTTAATAATTACGTTAATGCCATTTCGAGTGATGACTCTGGAGCTGTTTACGCTGCTACCGCCGAAGGCTTAAGTGTAATAAAAAATAAAAAAATTTACAATTATAAATTGGGAAACGGCTTAAACGAAGCGTTTTTAACCGCATTATGCTATAGCCAAAAAGAAGGAATTTATGTGGGATCGAGAAACGGCGTATATATTTTTAAAAATAATAGTTTTACAGAGATCCCCGATTATAAAGGCCTTGAAATAAAATGTTTGTTGCAAACCAAAATCGGATTAGTTTGTGTGGGCACAACCTTTGGTTTATTTTATTATAATCCTAAAACAAAAACATCCGTAAAACAAAACGGATTGGCGGGCGAAATGATTAATTGCGTTGCTGAATGTCCAAATACCGGTCATCTAATAATTGGTACAACAACAGGCTTAAGTAAAGTAAATACTCCGCATGAAGCGCCCGTTAATTTTCATATTCAAAATGGTTTAATAGATGAAAATATTACATCTTTATTTTGCAAAGGTCCTAATGAAATATGGGTAGGTTCGGGCGCCGGTTTATTAAGGTACAACGGCAAGGTGTTTGAATATTATAATTTGTATAACGATAATAACGCGAATCACATTCGTTGTATTATCAGTGATAAAGAAGAAAATATTTGGATTGGCTCACACAGTGGTATTTTCAAATATCGCGATAATGGATTTTCCAGTTT
This sequence comes from Sphingobacteriaceae bacterium, assembly GCA_043745425.1. Classification (GTDB taxonomy): domain Bacteria; phylum Bacteroidota; class Bacteroidia; order B-17B0; family Aurantibacillaceae; genus JAHEYG01. The sequence continues at coordinate 3,466 of JAYTSW010000179.1, forward strand.
TGATAAGAGCACAGGTATTGGTAATGCTTTTGTTTTTAAAATTTTAAAAGATAAGAACGGTGATATTTGGTTTTGTACCGACGGAAGTGGAGTTTACAAATATTCTCAGGGGTTTTTTAAAAATTACACAACCGCTGATGGCTTGCTAAGCAATTCAGCACTTTCGGCATCATTACATGAAGATGGCTCCATTTGGTTTGGAACAAATAATGGTATTTCGATTTTTAGAAACAACCACTTCGAAAATTTTTCAGGAAATAAAAGTATGGCGGCTAAAGCGCCGTTCTCGGTACAGTTTATCGACAGTAAAAAAACATTGTGGATTGGTGGACTAAATGGTGTTGAAGCCATAAAAAAACAAAATGGAGTTTATAAAACTTTCTTTTATAAAATTCCGGAACTGTTGCTCGAATCAGGAGTACAATCCGTTACCGAAGATAAAAATGGGGATTTATGGCTTGGTACATTTTTAGGTGGTTTATTTAAATTAGAAAATGATGTGTTTATTTATCAAAACAAAAAACGCAATATAAAAGCAGAATCATTTTTTACATTATTGTGCGATAAAAACAATGTATTGTATGGCGCCACATTAAATGGTTTGTGGATTTATGATTTAAAAACAGGAACACAACAATACATTACTGATAAAGATGGTTTAAATTCAGAATACATTTACTCTCTTGGTTTTAGTGATAATGAAAATACTTTATGGGCTGGTACTAATCAAGGTATTAATAAAATAGATTTAAAAAAATTAACGGACAATAAAAAAATTAGTATACAATCATACGGTAAGACGGATGGATTTACAGGGGTAGAATGTAATAGCTATGGAATTCTTGAAGAGGAAGATGGTACCTTTTGGTTCGGAACCGTTAGTGGTGTTGTTAAACATCAGCCAAAATCAATTAAAATTAATTCCCGATTGCCTGACACTTATATGCAAACGATAAAATTGCTAAGTGAAGATACTATTCTTGCCAATGGAAGTTTGCTGCCGCACGATTATAACAACATTACTTTTTATTATAGAGGTTTGTCTTATACAAATCCCGACAAAGTACTTTACATGAAAAAGTTGGAAGGCTACGAGAATGTATGGTCGGAACCAAGCCCTGAAGATTATAGTAAATACGCCAACTTACCAGCCGGTAAATATACTTTTAAAGTGAAAAGTTGTAATAATGAAGGGATTTGGAATGAAACCCCTACTGTGTTTTCTTTCGAAATAAAACTACCATTTTATAAAACCTGGTGGTTTACTGTATCGCTAATCGGATTACTTATTGCATTGTTGTTTATTACATTCAGACTTCGCATTCAAAACATTCGCAAAAAAGAAAAAGCAGCATTTGATAGAAGAGTTGAAATATCGAAAATTGAATTAAAGGCTTTAAGAGCACAAATGAATCCGCACTTTGTTTTTAATTCTTTAAATTCTATTCAGCATTATATTTTAAACAGCAAAAGTAACGAGGCCGCTAAGTATTTAAATAAGTTTGCAAAATTGATTCGTACTATTTTAAGTAATTCCGAAAAAGCAATGGTAACTGTTAATGAAGATGTGGAATCATTGAATTTATATTTGGAATTAGAATCGATGCGCTTCGACGGAAAATTTGATTACACAATTAATGTAGATAAATCGGTAGATGGAGATTATGACGAGATCCCTCCTATGTTGATGCAGCCGTATATTGAAAATGCCATCTTACACGGATTAAATCCAAAAGAAACAAAAGGCCATTTAAAAATTGATATTTTTACAAAAAACAATTACATTGTGTGTAGAATTACTGATGATGGAATTGGTCGTGTTAAGTCAGGAGAAATAAAACGCACAACGCCCGGTAATTTGCACAAATCATTAGGCATGAAAATTACAAGTGAAAGAGTAAGAATATTAAATGATATTAATAAATCGGACCTCAGTGTTTCTGTTGGCGATTTAATAGATACAAATGGAAATACCGCCGGAACAATAGTTGAAATTTACATCCCACATTTTACTTAAATATAATCCCATGATAAAAGCATTAATTATTGAAGACGAACAAAAAAGCCGCGAGATGTTGGCTATGTTAGTTCAACAAAACTGTCCGGCTTTACAAGTGTTGGGCAGCGCCAAAAATGTACACGAAGGTGTTGACATGATTAATACCCTTAAACCTGATTTAATATTTTTAGACATTCAAATGCCAGACGGTACAGGTTTCGATTTGTTGGAAAAAGTTCAGGATAAAAAATTTGAAATTATTTTTACCACTGCAACTGATAAACACGCTTTAAAAGCAATTAAATATAGCGCTTGTGATTATTTACTTAAACCAATTGATATTGATGAATTGAAACAGGCCGTTGATAAAGTTTCTGAAAAAAAGAATGTTGCTCCGACCATGGAAAATTTGCAATTCTTAATTCAGCATTTGAAAAAAGCGGATGACACGTATCAAAAAATAACATTACCTACGGGTAACGCATACGAAATAGTAAACATAAAAGATATTATCCGTTGCGAAGCCGATGCAAGCTACACCCATTTTTATTTAGTGGGCGGAAAAAAATTAATGGTATCAGCCAGCCTAAAACATTATGAAGATTTGTTACCTGAAAATGAATTCATCCGCATCCATCATCAACATTTAATTAACATGAACCATGTTACGCGTTATTTAAAACAAGACGGCGGATACGCGGTAATGAGCGATGGCACCCAAATTGAGGTTTCTCGTCGTAAAAAGGAGGCGTTTATGGATAGGTTGAATAAAGTATAGCCTGTAAGTAACCACTTATTAGGAAAAAACCGCCACTTGTTAAAAGGCGGTTTTTTTTGTTTTAAAGCGGTTGTAAATTTACTATACGTTCTTTGCTAAGGGTTTTTGTTTAGTTTATACACTAAACCTTAAATAGAGCCATCAATATGATTCGCGGGGATGTTCATATTGATGGCTTCTTTATTTAGCCACGAATTACACTAATGAACACTAATACATTCGTGATGATTCGTGTAATTAGTGGCTTTTTTTGTATATTTAATCATATATACTCCTATGAAAAAAATTTACATCTGCTTATTATTTTCTGCGTTTTACTTTACAGATCTCTATTCAGAGAAAAAACCTCCTGTTGGTTTTATTGAAAACAAAGGCCAGATTCATGACCAGAATTTAAAACCTAATCCGGAAGTAAAATTTCTTTTGAATACTCCGGGAATGAATGTTCAGTTAAAAGCAAATAGTTTTAGTTATGATACTTATACTGTTGAGCAAAAAGAAAATTCATCAAGCAAAAGAAATATTAATAAAAAAATAAATTTACCGGAAACTGAAAATATTTATCGTTTTCATCGCGTGGATGTTGAGTTTCTAAGCGCAAATTCCAACCCAGAAATAATTTCCGAAAATCCTTCGGAAACTTATTTTAATTATTACACCACCGGAACAAGCGAAAAGGGAGTAACCCACGTAAGAAGTTTTTCAAAAATAACTTACAAAAATTTATATCCTAATATTGATTTGGAATTTATTTCTGATAATGGAAAATTAAAATATAATTTCATCTTACACTTCGGTGCAGACATTAATCAAATAAAATGGCAATATAAAGGTTCTGATAATTCAAAACTAAATAAACAAAATATTGAAATTAAAGTGCAGCAAGGTTTATTTACAGAAACTATTCCTGAGAGTTATTTGAGCATTGATTCAAGAAAATTAAAAACCACTAAAATAAATTTTATAAGTCTTGGAAATAATATTTATGGATTTAATAGTGCAAATAATATTATTTTAAAATCCGGCGAAAAATTAATAATTGATCCAACTCCAAATGTTTTGTGGACAAGTTATTTTGGAAGAGCAG
>JAYTSW010000180.1:0-7314 GCA_043745425.1 Sphingobacteriaceae bacterium
GCTACCGATCCGCATGCTCCAGGTAAATTCAGAGGATTCGCACCTCTTACTAATATGCCAGAGTTTTACGAAGCATTTAAGGTAAAAGAGACGGATTTAATGTACAGAAGACCAGAACAAAGGGTTGAAATATGGTAAACTAGCCCAAAAGGCTAATTGACGGCATAAATCAGTCACTTCACTCAATGTTAATAATAGTTTAATACCTTAATTTTGACTAAAACTTAATTATTCTTACATTCGCAACTTAATTAGATGATTAAAAGGCTCTTAGCAATAATTTGTTTTTTCACCGCTGTAACGGCAGTGTCACAGAACTTCATTCGCCCAAACGAATGGAAAAAATACCGTAAAGAAGTTTATGGTAGTGTTGGTGCTGCTAACTTTTTAGGTGACTTAGGCGGACTAAATAAAATCGGTACTGATTATAGTCCTGTTGATTTAGAATTTACAGAAACCAGAACTGCATTTCAGTTGGGTTACCGTTATAAACTTGCTAAATGGTTTAATCTAAGTACTCAATTCAATTACTTAATTGTTAGAGGTGATGATAGATTAACTACTGAACAATACCGTAGCAATAGAAACCTCAATTTTAAATCAAATATTTTTGAATTAACAGGACGTTTAGAGTTTGTTTACATGGCCAATCGTGTTGGACATCGTTACGGAATTAAGAAAACATTAAGCCGACGTATGAAAAATCGTTCATGGGATTTTACAGCATTTGTTGGTTTCGGAGGTTTTTATTTTAACCCCAAGTCTCGAGATGCCGCTGGAAATTGGGTGAAGTTAAGACCATTACATACAGAAGGACAAGGATTACCAGGGGGACCACAGCAATATAAAAATTATTCTATTTGTATTCCAATGGGTGTAGCTTATCGTATTTACTTTAACCGTAAAGTTTGTGTTGGCTTAGAATTTAATTTTAGAAAAACTTTTACCGATTATATCGATGATGTTAGTGGAGTATACTACGATAAAAATGCCATTGCTCAAGCCTATGGACAACAAGCTGCTTATTTTGCTGACCCTAGTTTCGGAAAAAATCCTGGACAAACTTATGGTTTCGATCCGAATGATAAAACTGGCAGACCTGCTGAAATGCGTGGCGATAAGAAAGATAAGGATTCTTATATGAGTCTGCAATTAACTGTAGGTTACATTATCAAACAAAAGCGTGGTAAAACCCGTTTAAGATCTAAGTTCTAAAATTCAATTTTATTTATTAATGCCATTTTGACATTTTTATAGTGCTGGCATAGCTTTTGATTTAACCATTGAAAACAGAATAGTATGGGAACAATAAAAGTACAAACCGAAAACATCTTTCCGATAATTAAAAAATTTCTTTACAGTGATAATGAAATTTTTCTTCGCGAATTAGTAAGCAATGCCGTTGATGCATCTCAAAAATTAAAAGCACTTTCCTCAATGGGCGAGTTCAGCGGAACTGTTGGTGCTTTACGTGTTGAAGTTATAGTTGATAAAGCCGCAGGCACCATTACCATTAAAGATAATGGACTTGGAATGACAGCCGAAGAAATTGAAAAATACATTACACAAATAGCATTTAGTGGCGCCGAAGAATTTGTGAATAAATACAAAGATAAAGTAGATAAAAATGTAGTTATCGGTCATTTTGGTTTAGGATTTTATTCGGCCTTTATGGTGGCGAAGAAAGTGGAAATTTTCAGTTTATCGTATAAAGAAAATTCAAAAGCGGTAAGATGGGAATGTGATGGAAGCCCAGAATATCAAATGGAAGACATCACCACTAAAACAGAAAGAGGAACTGAGATTGTTTTACATATTGCTGATGATTGCTTGGAGTATTTAGAGAATAACAAAATTGAAGGCCTCCTAAAAAAATATTGTAAATTTTTACCTGTTGAAATAAAATTCGGAACAAAAAAAGAATATGTAAAAAAAGAGGGTGAAGAGAAGGACGAGGAAATTATAATCGATAACATCATTAATAATCCAAATCCGGCTTGGACAAAAAAACCAATCGATTTAACGGACGAAGATTATAAAAGCTTTTATCATGAATTGTATCCCATGCAATTTGAAGCACCTTTGTTTCACATTCATTTAAATGTTGATTATCCTTTTAACTTAACAGGTATTTTATATTTCCCGAAACTTTCCAATAAACTGGAAATGCCTAAGGATAGAATTCAATTATACAGCAATCAGGTTTTTGTAACTGATAATGTAGAAAACATTGTTCCTGATTTCTTAACCTTATTACGAGGTGTAATTGATAGCCCGGATATTCCTTTAAACGTTAGTCGTAGTTATTTACAGGCCGATGGCAATGTAAAAAAAATATCTTCTCACATCACTAAAAAAGTAGCAGATAAATTAGAAGAGTTATTTAAAAAAGACAGAGCTGACTTTGAGAAGAAATGGGATGACATAAAAGTATTTGTGCAATACGGAATGATTAGCGATGAGAAATTTTATGAGAAAGCTAAAAACTTTGCTTTATTCAAAAACTCAGAAGGAAAATATTTTACGTTTGAAGAATATGAAAATCATGTAAAAGGCAATCAAACAGATACAGAAAAGAAAGTAATTTATTTGTACGCCACAAATGTATCCGAACAGCACACTTATATTGATGCTGCAAAGAGCAGGGGATATGATGTGTTGTTAATGGAAACAATGATTGACCCACATTATATCAATCAGCTAGAAACTAAATTAAAAGATACTGCATTTGTTCGTGTTGATGCCGATACGGTAGACAAATTAATTAAGAAGGACGAAAAACAAATCAGTAAATTAAGTGAAGAGGAAATAAAACAATTGCAACCCGTTATCGAAGGAGTTGTTCCTAAAGAACAATTTATGGTTGTTTTTGAAAGCTTAAGCGAAAAAGATGCACCAATGTTAATTACTCGTCCTGAATTTATGCGTCGTATGAAAGATATGAATGCTTTAGGTGGCGGCGGAATGAATTTTTATGGCAATTTGCCTGAGATGTATAATTTGGTTGTCAATTCTAATCATCCATTAATTACAAGATTGGTGAATGAAACTAATACCGAAAAAAAACAGACTCTTGCTAAACAAGCAAGCGATTTAGCTTTGCTATCTCAAGGGCTGTTAAAAGGCGAACAATTAACAAATTTCATTAAGCGCTCCGTTGAATTAATTGATTAAAGAATACGCGTAAATAGCTCTTCCCCATAAAATTAGAGCAGCTATTTAAACTAAGCATTTAGTGCTGATAATTTTTTGAATCTAAATGCGTTTTGAGGAGGCTTTTTTGTATTTTTAATAAAAAATAAATCTTATGAAGAAAATCTACTTATCGTTATTATTAATAGTTGCAGTTGCTTTCAATGTAAAGTCTCAAGCCGTTCCAACCTGTTCGTTAAACCCTGTTTTTGTGGCTTCTAACAGTGTTGGGATTTCTCCTGACAGTGCAACTAATTTTGTTCAAGGAACAGTTGGTGTACCTTATGTACAAAACATTACTGTTAAGGTTCCAAAAGATACTGTATCAACTATTAAATTTTGCTTTAACCGTTTTGTATTAAGTAATCCTACTGGAACAGTAAATTATGGTTTACCTGCTGGATTAAATTTTGCATCTTCAACAGCTTCTGTTGCTAATGGCACTATTAACGCAGCCCCTTCTTTAAAATTTGCTGGTAACGCTAACAATTGTGCTTCAATTTACGGAACCCCAACTACCGCGGGCACTTATACTTTACATTTAAAAGTAGATGCTTACGGGACTGCAACATTAGGCACTTGTTCAAATACGCCTAACGTTTCCGGTGGCTCTAATATTTCTACACAGTATTTAAATTACTACATTATTAAAATTAATGCAGCAACTGGTTTAAAAGAAATCGGAAAGAATTCATTTAATCTTGAAAACATTCCAAACCCTTTCACCAATTCAACTACTATTCGTTTTTTCATTGCAGAAGAAGGTCTTGCTAAATTAGAAGTACATAACATGTTAGGTAAGCTAATTTATACAACTGATATTGATGCCCAACTTGGAAATAATGAATATGTGTTTAATGCTAAAAATTTAAGTAATGGAATGTATTTCTATACCATTAAATACAAAAATTTCTCTGAAACAAAACGAATGATTTTGTACGCTAACTAATTAATGCAACGTCAGTCCTTCGATTTATTAATATTAGGTAGCAGCTCTGCTGCGCCAACAACTCAAAGAAACCCTTCCGCTCAGTTACTGAATGTAGCTGAGCGTTTTTTTTTAATTGATTGCGGAGAGGCTACTCAAATTCAATTAAGAAAATACAAAACCAAATTCCAAAAAATCGATCACATTTTTATTTCTCACTTACACGGCGATCATTTTTTAGGCCTGCCTGGATTTTTAGCCAGTATGCATTTACTGGGGAGAAAACAGGACTTAAATATTTACGCGCCAAAAGAATTAAAAGAAGTAATTGATACATTAAATTCAGTTTCGGAAACACGAATGAATTATGAAATTAAATGGCATTTCACTAAAAACGATGGTTTAAATTTATTGTTTGAAGATGATAAAGTAGAAATATTTTCATTTCCAATGAAACACCGCATTTTTTGTACCGGCTTTTTAATTAAAGAAAAACCTTTGCTTCGTAAAATAGATAAGTTTGAACTCGAAAAACATAAATTATCAGTTGCTGATATTAATAATTTACGAAAAGGGGATGATGTAATAAATACAGAAGGAAAAAAAATAAAGAACAAAGATGTGACTATTGATCCAGAACCAGCTCGTAGTTTTGCCTATTGCAGCGATACGATTTATGACGAAGAGTTAGTGAAATATATTAAGGGAGTTGATTTATTATATCATGAAAGCACTTTTTTAAATGATAAAGCCAAACGCGCCGCTGAAACTTTTCATTCTACAGCCGAGCAAGCCGCTAAAATCGCCAAAGCAGCAAAGGTTAAACAATTATTGTTAGGGCATTATTCGGCTCGTTATGGCGATTTAGAGCCCTTTATTCAGGAAGCGAGTCCCTTTTTTAAGAATGTAATGTTGGCAACTGAAGGCAAAAAATTTAAAATATAGTTTGTAGATTTGATTTTCTTCCATATTTTTGTTTAAAATTAGTCTAAATAAGAAAAATTGACAAAAGTCCTTATAGCCGATAAAAATTACTTAAGCCGTGTAGGTGCTGAACTTCTTATCAGCAGTCTAAAGGGTTATGATTTATTACCTTCTGCTATTACCGATTTAGATGATTTAAATAAGAAGATTAATTTGTATTCTCCTGATATTCTCATCCTTGATTTTTATTCATTCAATCTTTCATCGGCCGATATTAAATTATTAAGCCGTAAAAAGAAAAACCTTAAAGTTTTAGCAATTACTGAAGCATTAACTAAATCTGAAATGAATAACGCGCTTAACTCAGGTGTAAACAGTTATTTATTAAAAGATTGTGATAGAGAAGAAATTATTGAAGCTATTGTTGCTACTTTAAATAATGAGCGTTTTTTATGTGGTAAAGTTTCTTCAGTTTTAACTTCAGCTGCTGAAGTGACAGAAAGTAAAGCTTTAATCAGAACTTATGCCTGCGAAGGTTTTAATGTAACTGAACGCGAAATTGAAATTATAAAATACATTGCTGAAGGTTTATCCAATAAACAAATTGCCGATAAATTAAATTTAAGCACGCACACCGTAAATACTCACCGTAAAAACATAATGAATAAACTGGATGTAAATAACACTGCCGGTATTGTTATGTTCGCTGTAAAAAATCAGCTATTAGAAACAAACCACTTTTTGTTTTCTAACTAATTAAAAATCATTATTTTAAATAATAAACACTTGACCTTTTAGGCATTTTTTTGCTTATATTTGCAGGCTAATTTTACTAAAATACACATGACATATCTTGATTTTGAAAAGCCGGTTGAAGAGATGGAGAAAGAGCTCGAAAAGCTCAAAGAGATGGCTGTAAAAAGTAAGGTCGATTTATCTAAATCGATTACCGAATTAGAAGGAAAAATTCAGGAAAAAATTGTTGAACTATACAGTAATCTTACGCCTTGGCAACGCGTACAAGTATCTCGTCATCCCGACAGACCTTATACATTAGCTTACATCGACCATTGCTCTAATAAAACATTTATGGAGTTACATGGCGATCGTACTGTTGGTGATGATAAAGCCATGGTTGGTGGTTTTGGCGACGTAGATGGGCAGACCGTTATGTTTATTGGTCAGCAAAAAGGGATTAATACAAAAATGCGTCAGATTCGTCGCTTTGGTATGGCAAATCCGGAAGGGTATCGTAAAGCATTACGCTTAATGAAAATGGCCGAAAAATTTAATAAACCTATTGTAACATTTATTGATACTCCCGGTGCGTATCCGGGATTGGAAGCTGAAGAGCGCGGACAAGGTGAAGCCATTGCAAGAAATTTATTAGAGATGGTACAATTAAAAGTGCCCGTTATTTGTATTATTATTGGAGAAGGAGCAAGTGGCGGTGCGTTAGGAATTGGTATTGGTGATAAAGTATTGATGTTAGAAAACACGTGGTATTCTGTTATTTCTCCCGAATCATGTTCATCTATTTTATGGCGCAGTTGGAGTTTTAAAGAAACTGCAGCAGCAGCTTTAAAATTAACAGCCGATGATATGAGCAAAAACGGATTGATTGATGGTATGATTAAAGAACCTGTTGGAGGCGCGCACCGCAATCAATTAGAAACTTTTGAAACAGTGAAGAAGGAAATTATCAAACATCTTGCTACATTAAAAAAAATAAGTTCGGAAGAGAGAATTAATCAGCGTATTGATAAATTTAGTGCGATGGGCGTAGTTCATGAATTGGATTCTTAAATATATTTTCAATAATTTTTAATTCTTAATTTTACATTTATAATTTTAGAAAATGGCAGACACAGGCGACATCAATATCGGAACGGTAATTAGATTTAACGGCGAACTAATGCAGATAATGGAATACCAACATCGCACACCAGGAAATTTACGTGCGTTTTATCAGGCAAAAATGCGCAGTTTAAAAACCGGTAAGCAAATTGAAAACCGTTTTCGTAGTGGAGAATTAGTTGATGTTGTACGCGTGGATTACAAACAAATGCAATTTATTTATCCTGAAGGTGACTTTGCTGTAGTAATGGATAACACAAGCTATGAGCAAACACATATTCCAATGTTTTTATTTGGGGAGGCCGGAAAATTTTTAAAAGAAGGCATGGAAGTAAAAATAAGTTTTGAAGGCGATGAAGTTATTTTAGCAGAAGCACCAACTTTTGTTGAATGTCAAATCACTTATACCGAAC
>JAYTSW010000181.1:0-1996 GCA_043745425.1 Sphingobacteriaceae bacterium
AAATTAGCTCATGAAAATTGGTGACATAGCGAATTTGTTTTTCAGCAGGAGATAAATCTATCATAATATTAAATATATGGATAAAATCATCTGTCGAAAGTAGTAGTTAAAGTTTGTCATCTAATAAGAACATTGAACTTAACGTTAGAGTCTAAAAGTGATGGGCATGTTGTAAATTAATTTCTCACGCTTCCCAAATATAGAAATTTTTTTCATACAAAATATTAGTAACTCGCAATAAAAAAAATATTTTTATTTCAGCTAATTAACTAGTTTTTTTTTGCGTTGAATTAAGAAATAATCAATTGAGAAACGATCATCTTCGCTTGGCAATACCAAGATAAATATCATTAACGCTAATCGGGGTATTACATGAGTATGAAACTCATAGAATGGTTCTTTTAGAAGATGTCCGAATGTTACAATTACTAATACGAAGCCGATGGAAATTAGTGCTTCGCGTATTCGAAAACCAAGTATGACAAAAGCACCGGCTACGAGTTCGATAAATGGGATGATTATACCAACGATCCATAGCATCCATGTTGGTAAAAACGTTTTTGAATATGGTTCTATGAATAAATTGTGTGCATGTTCAATTGGACCTATTTGAAAGACTTTATAAAAGCCAACCATAAAAAAAATTAGACCTAAAATTAATCTTGCGAATAGCAGAGCCCAACTCCGAGATATACTTTTACTATCATTCATTTAGTAATCAATTTGATTTATAGTTAACAAATTTAAAAGCGAATATAGTGATTCAAATCCATTTGCAAGTGCTTATATCCGACTACAAACACTTACTTCCGACTATAAATGTTTAATATTCGATGATTGATTTTTAGTTTCCTAATTTAGTTGACAAAATCCAAATTTTTTCGGAAAAAAATACGCCTTACAAGTATTTAAAAATACTTACATCCAACTACAAATATTTAATATTCGCAAATTGAAAATATATTCTTTAATCTAGTTTACATTACATGTCTCGTTTCAAACGGGAATCATGAATCAAATCAATCATGATTATAAACTGCTTTTATTTTTTATGTATTTACGATTTAACATTTTTGTGTGTTCTCCATTGTTTTTGCTCAGGGGTTCATAGCATTTTTTTCCATTTACATTGTTAAAATAGAAACTATCCCAAATTCGTGAGCTACTTCTTGTTGAGCTTCTTTGTAACTTTTAAAAGTTTTTTGTCATCTGCTTTTACTTTTCTCTCTACTTTTTTTAGATCTTCTTCGGCTGGTAAATTTTCAGGCTTAATGCCACTCTTTAGTAATAATCCTCTTACGTCAGCATTGTTTTTTTTGTGTTCTTTTGTGATTTCCGTTTCCGTTTTAAGATCACTTTTACGAATATTAACATTCGACAACTCGTTTGCAAAATCTTTAGCTTTGATAGTTATTGTCGGCAAGAAGTCTGCAAGTGGTCTGTTATCTGGTACCGCAAGTTTTGCTTTCATATCTAAGGTTGTTTTTCCACCAAATAATTCTTGATCACCTTTACTTCTAATGCGCCCAAATCCTGCATTATCAATACCTATTTGAAAAATAAGTCCAGAAAGTTCTTTTTCTGATAGCGTTAATTTTTCTCTTGCTTGAAGACGTTCCCAATCTTTTAATCGTTGCTCTAAAAGTTCTTGTTTTCTTGTCTGTACTGCAAAGTAGTTCATTGCAAAAGCAATTTCATCTTTCTTTGGATCGCCATTTTGTGCAATTAAATAACAAGCATATCTTGTCAAACGTATATCGTCAATTTCTCTCTTGCCACTAGAGCCAACGTCTACCATTTTGCTGACGTCAGCAAAATGGTCTAAAATCTCTTGTTCACCATTTTTGCAAGCTATTTTGGCTTTATCAATTACCAATAAAAAATTTCTCCATTGTACATATCCTAAAAGGACTTGTAAGTCTCTTGCAAACCAAAACTCTACATTGCCATTTTGGTTTACTGCTGATTCAAAATTGCTATGAAGTTTAGATATAAT
>JAYTSW010000182.1:0-7265 GCA_043745425.1 Sphingobacteriaceae bacterium
AACTTCTTTTTTATAATATTCCAAAAGCTGCTTATAGTCTGTTAATTGATTAGCAGAAGTAGTAATTCTTTCGTTAAGAGAATTTATTTCACTAAGAATTTTGTTTTTTCGTAGTGTATTTTGTGTAATAAAATATGTTTTGTACGATTGTGTTGACTTAATTAAAAGGTCTGTTTTTTTTCTGCTTAATTCTTTTTGCTTCCCGTCAAAAATATAAACCGAAAAATTTAAACCAGCACTTAAACCAAAACGATTAGGTAATGTTGGGACATACACGCCGTTTAGTCCAGCATTGGCAAATGAACTTAACTGAGGTTTATATTTTAATTCGAAGTTTTTTTGAGTTGCAATTAAACTTAAACTATCTAAACGGAATTTTTCTGTAAAATTAGATTGAGTTGAGGCTGAATTTAAAACCAAATTAAGGTCTTTTACAATTACTAAACTTGTATCGTTAATGCTGCATAAAATATTTAAATCCATTAAATCTCTTCGGTAAGTTGATTTAAACAGGGATAAAGCATTCAATTGCGTTTGTTGCTCAATGTTTACCAATAATAAATCCGATTGTTTTAATAAACCGCTTTGAATCAACTTATTTACAATTAATTTTTGTTCCGTAATTAATTGAGCCATTTGTTCAATGTAATTGGTTTGTTTTAAATCTTGTAAACAAAGTATGTATTGATCGCCAATAATTTTTTCAATATCATGTTCGCTTAATTTTATTGTGTTCTGATTAATTTGTCCGGCTACCTTTATTTGCTCTGAAGCCATTTTTAATTTAGAAACATTAAATAAAGGTTGGTTTACATTTAACATCCCTTGATAAATACCTCCGTTACTGGCCGCTATATCGTAACCGGTGTAATTTGTTGCATCACCCGGACTAATTTGAAGAATTGAGCCGCCGTTATCTCTGTTTATGATTGGTGAAACGGCGAGCCCTGCGTTAAAAGTAACTTGAGGTTTTGTGTAAAGGGCTTTTATTCTTTCACCTTCAATTTTATTGGCTTCACTTTGGTTTTTATTATCCTGTATTAAAGGGCTGTTTGCCTTTGCTTGATTTATATAATAATTAAGATCGTTTTGCGCGAACAAAAAACTCTGAATGAACAAGAGTAAGAGAATATTTAAAAAAATTATCTTCATTATTACATGTAAATGTAAGCACAGATTCTTAAGGAATTCTGTAGCAATTATGATTGGAAAAATATTGAAGTCTAATCTGGAATTCTTTATACCCAAGCAACAACCTTAATTAACTGACAATTAAACACTTACTACTAAATAAAATAATAATTCCTATCTTTAGCTGAAAGCATTGTCATTGCAATTTGAAGAGCTCTATAACGAACACAAAAAGCTGGTGTATAACCTTGCGCTTCAGTATGTACAAAATACTGAGGACGCCGAAGAAATTACACAGGATGTTTTTGTGAGTGTATATGAAAATCTCGATTCATTCAGAAAAGATTCAAAACACAGTACCTGGTTGTATAGAATCACCATTAATAAATCGTTGGATTTTATTAAAGCTAAGAAACGACAAAAACGTTTTTCTTTTTTTACGTCTTTGTTTCATGAGGAGAGTGGTGAAGTAAAACATCAGGTATCTGATTTTAATCACCCGGGAGTGTTAATGGAAGAAAAGGAACAATTAAAAAATCTGTTTGGTTTAATTAATGAATTGCCCGATAACCAAAAAACAGCCCTCATTTTAATGAAGATTGAAGAGAAAAGTCAAAACGAAACCGCCGACATTATGCACATGACACCAAAGGCAGTGGAGTCCTTAGTACAGAGGGCAAAAGTGAATTTATCAAAAAAATTAAATCAAAACGAAGGAAAGTAAATACTATATCGTCTAACTAAACAGAACATGGAAAACCAACTGGACATATTAAACAAAATTGAAAAGGTAGATGCTCCACACTTTTTGTACACGCGCATTTTGAGTCGCATACAAAATAAGGTGAAAGAAACCGTTCCCTTAAATTGGGCCATTGCTGCCGGAACATGTATGATTTTTTTAATCATGATAAACATCAATGTTATAAAATTAAACAAACAAGAAAAAACAACTGATTTAACCGACGTGTTCGCATTAAAAACAAATAACGATTTATACAATGAATAAGAACAAATTATTAATATTTCTGATTGCCGGTTTATTACTTTCTAATATTCTGTTAGTGGTATTTATGATGAAAGGCAGAGGTCATGCAGACGGTCCGAATAACCACCCTATGCCGCGCAAAATTATTATTGAACGTTTGCATTTTGATGAAAATCAGATTAAACAATATGATGAATTAATTCAACAACACCGTAAAAACATTACAGAAAGAGAAAAATCGTTAATGGATTTAAAAAATAATCTCTATTCTACGTTAAAAGCTGAAGAAAATAAAACAGTAACCGATTCATTAATCAATTCTATTAGCAAAATACAAAAGGAGATTGAATACGTTCATTACGCTCATTTTGGTGATATTAAAACCCTGTGCAAGCCTGAACAGATAAAAGATTATAACGAATTGGTAAATGAACTGGCGCGCATGTTCTCGCCTCCTCCTCCACCAAAAAAACATGATTAAATATTTTTTTGGTTTTTCAATTCTTGTTATATGTTATGCGTTTTGTCTGAAAACAGAATCGATAACAATTTCTTTTACCCCAAAATACGGAAGTGCTAATTTACAATTGGAAAAAAACTATTTTCTTCCTGCTATTAACGACAGTATTTCAATTGAAATGTTTCGCTTTTACGTTTCTGGCATTTCATTCTTAAAAAACAACAAAATAGTTCATCAAGATAAAAACGGATTTTATTTACTGGATTTGGAAAATAAATTAAAAATAACTCTGAAAACAAACACAACAGACTTCGATGCAATTCGTTTTCATATTGGCATCGATAGTACAACAAACTCAGGAGGAGTTAAAGGTGGGGATTTAGATCCTACTAAAAATATGTATTGGGCCTGGCAAAGCGGTTATATTAATTTTAAATTGGAAGGAAAAAGCAAAATCTGCAAAACAAGAAATAATGTTTTTCAGTATCATATTGGTGGTTATATGCATCCGAATAATTCTTTGCAAACAATTTCCCTTCCTGCAAAAGGTAATTCAATTCAAATTAATTTCGATTTAGAAAAATTCCTAAGTGGTGTCGGACTCCAAACTACCAATGAAATCATGTCGCCGAGTGAGAAAGCTATGCAGGTTGCTAAATTGTATAAAACAGTTTTTGAAGCGCAATGAAATTAAAACTCTTTATAGCGTTTTCTTTTTTTATTATTCTGGGATTTACGTCTATTAAAGTATTCGAATTAAAATATCCGTCTTATTTCCCTAAACCGAAATACGATTTAAAAACAAATCCGTTAACGAAAGAGAAAATTGAATTAGGAAAAGCGTTGTTCTACGACCCGATTCTCTCAAAAGATAATACAATCTCCTGTGCATCCTGTCATTCTTCTTATCAAGCCTTTGCGCACACCGACCATCAACTATCTCATGGTATTAGCGATTTAATTGGTACGCGCAATGCACCAGCTCTTTTTAATTTAGCTTGGCATAATGTATTTATGTGGGATGGCGCCGTTAATCATCTCGATGTTCAAGCTCTCGCTCCTATCGCGCACCCTAAAGAAATGGCAGAGAAAATAGACAACATCATCAAAAAATTGCAAGCCTCTAAATTGTATCCTAAATTATTTTTTAAAGCCTACAACGACTCTATCATTACAGGCGAACATGTTTTAAAAGCACTTTCACAATTTCAACTCACTTTAATTAGCGCAACAACTAAATACGACCGCGTAAAACAAAACAAAGCTAAATTCACAACACAGGAACAAAAAGGCTACGAATTATTTCTCGCCAATTGCAATACCTGTCATACCGAACCTTTATTTTCCAATTATTCGTTTGCCAATAATGGTTTAGCTATTGATACTACTTTAAAAGATTACGGTCGTTATACCATTACCAAAAAAAGTGCTGATAGTTTACAATTCAAAATTCCGAGCTTGCGTAATATTTCTTACACTAATCCCTATATGCACGATGGGCGTTTTAATAAAATAAACCAGGTGTTAAATCATTATATCAGTATTAAAGACAGTAAAGTGTTATCACCCGAGCTAAAAAAACCAATTTCACTCACAACCGACCAAAAAACAGACTTAACTGCCTTTTTATTGACCCTTAACGACAGTATTTTTGTATTTAACCCTCAGCATCAATACCCAAAAAATATTTTAATGCCCAGCGAAGGAAACCGAAAATAATAACGTCTTATACTATATAACCGAAAAACTATGAAATACGCCAAAAACGCTCTCAATTTAACGAATAGATTCTGGCCTATTCCATATGACCTTAACTTAAAAAAATAAAAACACATGAAAAAATCGATTTACACTTTAGGATTAGTACTTGCAGCTTTTGTATCTCAAGCACAAGTTAGTCCTGCAATTTCATCTTGGCTACAAAACACAACTGTAACGGGAAAATATTATATACAAAGTAATTTTACTGCTTTTAGTAATACTGTTACTGCTAATTGCCAAGCTGTGCAATACAATGCAACTGATGTGTATGTATCTACCAAAGGCGTGCCGACTTATACAACCGGTCCGTTTTTAGATGGTAATCCATCACAAGCCTCTAACCAAAATGCAATTTTTAAATTTCCTTTAGCGCCAACGCAAAACACCAACACACCAACTGCAACTACAGGCGGAAACATTGGTGTATTTATTAATGGTGTTGCTATGTTCGATTACCGCGATGGTGTATCATGGCAAAATTCAACAGGAACATTAAAAGGTGGTCCTTTAGGTGGCATGGGCGACGGTGTTTGGAATCGTGATGCAATTCCTGCTGAAAAAGTTGGATTTGATTGCGCAAAAGGACATCCTGCAATGGGCAATTACCATCACCATCAAAACCCAAGTGCATTTAAATTAGATTTAAGTGTTACCTCTACTATTTGTACTCTTTATAATGCAGATGGTTTATATGTAATTGATAGTACACAACACTCACCATTATTAGGTTTTGCTTACGATGGTTATCCTGTGTATGGTGCTTACGGTTATAAAAACGTAAATGGTACAGGTGGAATTGTTCGCATGAAATCAAGTTTCTCCTTACGTAGCATTACAGTACGTAATACTTTATATACAAGTACTACGGTTGTAACAGCTGGACCAAATGTAAGCACTACTTATCCTTTAGGTTATTTTAAAGAAGATTATCAGTTTAACACACCAAGTGCTTCTGATTATTTAGATATACATAACGGACGTTTTTGTGTAACCCCTGAATATCCTACAGGAACCTATTGTTATTTTGCAACTGTTGATGCAAATTGGAACTCGTATTACCCTTATTTAGTTGGACCAACATTTTACGGTGTATGGGCTAACCGTAAAGTAACAACAATACCGGGAGGAACGACAACATACACAGCAGCCACAGGTATTAGCGAAAATGAATTTAATAATCTTTCGGTTGGTATTTACCCTAACCCAAGCTCTGATATTGTAGCAGTGCAAGTAGGAAATTTAGTAAAGGATAATTTGAATGTAGAATTAATTGATTTAGCAGGTAAAACCATCCGCACTACATCCATTAACGCCGGACAAACCCTTGCCTTTTTTGACTTGCAAACCGTTTACAGCGGCGTGTACTTCATTAAAATTTCAAACGGAAACAACGTTATTACAAAGAAGATTGTTGTGACTAAAGATTAGGTATAAACACGTAGGAAATTGCTAAACCCGAGGAGAAATCTTCGGGTTTTTTTGTGAGAAACCTTAATTCTTATTGGCTATTGTCATTTATTTTGTTTTATATTACTGTACTATTTTCTCAAGTTAAATAAAATATGAACGTTAAAAAATTATTAGGTAAGGGATATTTTCCAAAAGAATTACCACCTCTCTTTTGAGGGGAATGTTTTTCACCTTAAATGAGGTTTGGAAAACAATTTCTTTCAAATAAAATTATTCTTCCATCTTCTCCTTTAGAAGATTGTTATTCCCATACTGAGCTTGACGATGGAACAAGGAGGTGCCTGAAGGGTGGGATGTTTTGTTCCAAAATAATTTGTATCTTCATTTAAATAAGCAAACACCATTCGCATGAAAAAATTTATACTAAAAACTATTGCGCTTACTGTTTTATATTTAAGTTTTGTTTCAATAAGCAATGCACAAACATTTCCTTGGGCAATTGCAGGGCAAGGCACAAATGCCAATCTTAATGAAGGTTTCACAATTTGTGTTGACCCCTCTGATAATGTTTATGCTGCGGGTCACTTCGGTTCTTCAAATTTCGCTTTTGGCACTATAACCTTAAACCCTGGCGCCGGAACTTACCTTGCAAAGTTTGATGTAAATGGAAATGTGTTGTGGGCAAAAAATTGCAACTCAGTTGGTTTCAATACCATTCCAACTTCCATTGCGTCTGATGCAAGTGGAAATATTTTTATGACAGGTGTCATAACAACAAGTATTGTTGTTTTCGGTACTTACACTTTAACTAATAATGGCCTCGACGATATTTTTTTAGTGAAATTCGATTCGAATGGAAATACTATTTGGGCAAAAAATGCAGGCGGTACCAGTAGAGAATATTCATCCAGCGTAAGCACTGATGCAAGCGGAAATTCTTTCATCACCGGAAATTTTCAAAGCGCAACATTTCCAATTGGAACAACTACTTTAACTAATGCAGGTACAAAAAATATTTTCGTCGCAAAATATGATCCTAATGGAAATCCGCTTTGGGCAAAACGTTACGGAGGCTCAGCGATAGATGGTGGCACTGGCGTAAGTACTGATGTAAGCGGAAATTCCTTTATTACAGGAATTTTCACAAGTCCATCTGTAGCCTTCGGCACCAATACACTTACAAATGGCGGACCTGGAGGAAATAAAGATATGTACCTCACTAAACTCGACCCAAGTGGAAATGTACTTTGGACGAGAAGTCCTGGCACACAATTTAGTGATAGTGCTTGGGCGGTAAGTGTTGATGGTGGTGGTAACGCATACGTAACAGGAAATTATTATAATACCAGTATGGTGTTTGGCACATACACAATTTCTTCACCCTCTTCAGGTTTTGGAAATATGTTTTTAGCCAAGTATGATAATAATGGAAATGTGCTTTGGGCAAAAGGCGCAACAGGAGGTGCAAATTTTGGATACGCAGTAAGCTCAAATACTGCGGGTGTTTATGTCACT
>JAYTSW010000183.1:0-27097 GCA_043745425.1 Sphingobacteriaceae bacterium
CTCCACACTCCTCTTTCTCCTATCACTAAATTCTTTCAGTGAAAAAAAAGAAGTATGGCTTCTCGATAGCAGCGGAACCATTTTACAAAAACAATTCACTGAAACAAACGAATTACAACAATCGGATGATGCCCCTAACCCTCTCTTTAAACTCTTCCGCAAAAAACAAAAAGACCATCGCAGAATTACTGCCGCATTATTAGCATTTCCTTTTCCGTTTGGAATTGTAGGTTTACACCGAATTTTTTTAGGAACTAGGCCTTATGTACCCGTTGCTTACATTGCGAGTCTTGGTGGAATTTTTGGTGTGTTGCCTTTAATTGATTTTTTTGTGATCTGCTTCGATAAAGATTTTGAACATTACTTGAATAATGGAAAAGTGTTAATGTGGGTGAAGTGAGTTGCTAAAGCAAATTATTAGTTCGGAGTTGAGAGTTCGGAGTTTGTAGAGTTTTAAATTTTTATTACTTACTGAGATCTTTTCGTTTCATTTTCTGCGGATTTTGTCTACAATCAAAAACATCAGTAATATAAATTTCATTTTTCATAATTCTGTAAATTATTTTATAATTACCCTCCACCAAATATCTGTGTCCTTGCTTTAAATCAACAAGATTCTCCTCAATAGCGCCGCTTAAAGAATGTTTTGATAAATGTTTTGTGGCACTAAAAACTGAATTCCGAATTTTATCAGCAACCGAATCACCAGCCACCATTCGATAATATAAATAAATGCTTTTTAATTCCGCGATAGCAAAGTTAGTCCAGATAACCTGCATAAGAATCACCAGTTTTTAGATTGAGCTTCTAATTCTTTTTGACTAAGAACATGGCCCTTTTTAATCTGCTTATTGGAAAACTCTGCTCTTTCGATGATATCTTCCTTTGTAAAGACAATGTCAGTTGGCTTTGCTAACTTCATGCCCTTATGTATAGTAGACTCAACTTTAGCAAATAGCTTTTCATCCTGAATACCCAAAAGATATTCGATTAGACTGATTTTTCTTAGTTGAAGGTTTGACGATTTCATTTTAAACTTTTACTAAAGATACAAAAAAGAGTTTTAAAAGCAAAACCATCCTATTTGCTTTGACAAAGATTTTGAGAAGTACTTGAATAACCCGAAAGTATTGATGTGAATGAAGTAAGTTGAGTTAGGTTGTAATCATAAATCCCCCCCCCATTATTAAACTTCATTTATTACAATAAATTCGTTAACTTAACGTTAATTATTCTTAATGCATTTCACCCGCATATTCTTT
This sequence comes from Sphingobacteriaceae bacterium, assembly GCA_043745425.1. GTDB lineage: Bacteria > Bacteroidota > Bacteroidia > B-17B0 > Aurantibacillaceae > JAHEYG01. The sequence continues at coordinate 1,263 of JAYTSW010000183.1, forward strand.
GTCTCAATCTTATTATTATTTATAGGAGAGTGCTTCGGTCAAACAGGAATAAGCACTCTGTACAACAGGAGAGATGATTTGAATGACACCTTATACGATAATGGTATAAAATTAAAGTACTGGCAAAATAAAATATTAACAATAGGAGTTTGTACAAATTCAAATACATTTATCACAAAGGTAGGTTCAGTTCTAACTTTATCAGATACACTTGGTAACAAGATTTGGAGCAAGAAGTTTTACTTGCCCAATAATTATGGGTTTTGGATATATGATATTGTCTCGTTTAATAATTCCTCCTTTTTTGCTGTAGGTGCTGTTTACAAAGACACCATTAATGAGTATGATTTATTCTTTGCCAAATTTAATTCATTAGGAGATTCAGTATTTATAAAAATATTCAATGACACTTCCTCCGTAATACCTATTAATGCTGTTCAGTTTTCAAATTCCGAAATAGTTGTACTTAATACGTGGGCACATAATTACCAAAACGCTGAATATTCACGAATTAATTTTGTGAAATTCGATACTTTAGGGAACATCATAAATGAATCTTACCAACCACCAAGTCTTTATGTTCCGCAAAAATTGTTACAAGACACTTTAAGAAAAAGATTCTATGTATTAGGAACTTATAAAACTCAACCAGGTCCGAACTATAATGACAAGAGCTTTTTGCATACATATGATTATTTATTTACTCATATTTATTCAGATAATAATTTGGGATCTTCGCTTAATGATATTTTTTTAAATGCCAATATTCATAAAGGGACGGTTTATTTTACACTTATGAAAAGCGTACCTAATCTACCAAATCCAAATCTATTTTATCAAGTTCAATATACAAGATATGTTCCGCCTGGTTATACTAATACAATCGTTTTTGGTCCGTTGGATTTATATGGAGTACTAAACGTAAGCGGAATAGAATTCGTAAATGATTTTGTATCATGTGTACAATTAACTGATCCAGCCACAAAAAATTATCTTTACTTTATAGATACAACTATGCAAATTTTGTGTTCAGCTGTAATAAGCTCAACTACTTCGCTCCCCGTAAATGATTATCCTTGGGGAATATTAATTCCGCCTAATAAAAGAGTTTACGGTACTGGTAGAATTGATAATATCACTCCCGGGTTATCTGTTGATCATTGGAATTTTTGTACAGAAAACATAGAGAAGTTCTTACAGGATACATGCGGTATTACATTCTCCGGAATAAATGAGAAAAAAATTATCCAAAACAATTTCAAAATATTTCCAAATCCTGCATTTGATTTTGTTAACATCGAGAATTTACTGGAAACAGAAGACTTATACTATCTAATAACAAATATGTTTGGTCAAGAGGTGCTGCATGGTAAACTTCTGAATAAATTAAATCGAATCGATTTATCAAACTTTGTTTCTGGAGTTTACTTTATTAACATTCTTGAGTCGCACAAAGTAATTGCAAGTCAAAAACTCATAAAATCAAATTAGAGCCGCTCCTAAACAAAATTCTCTCCCTTATGAACTTTCACATCATTCACGAAATTGCGGATTTGTTGTTCGTCTTGTTTTTTGCAAATCATTAATACGCCATCAGATTCAACTACGATGTAATCTTCCAAACCTTGTAACACCACCAATTTATTTTTTGGCACTTGTACTATACAGTTGTTACAATTGTATTGCATAACGTTTGTACCAACAATAGCGTTTTTATTTGCATCGTGTTTTAAGTGGGTATAGAGAGAACCCCAGGTACCTAAATCACTCCAACCAATAATAGATGAACGCACATACACATTTTTTGCTTTTTCCATAACAGAATAATCAATAGAAATATTTTTACAAATATTGTAAGCGTTATTAATAAAATGTTGTTCTTCTGGTGTATTATAAACATCCCAACCTTCTTTAAACACATTCGCCAATTCAGGATCGTGTTCTTCCATCGATTTAATAATACTTGCTGTACTCCAAATAAAAATGCCGGAGTTCCATAAAAAGTCACCGCTTTCCATAAAAAACTTTGCCATGTCGTGGTCGGGTTTTTCAGTAAAGGTTTTTACTTTAAAAATACGTTTGTCGGCTTCCTTATGTTTTGTTTCTATGAATTGTACATAACCATAACCTGTATCCGGACGAGTTGGTTTTATTCCCAACGTTACTAAACAATCTTCGCTTGCTGCTTTTGCAAAACAAGAGTTAATTGCTTTTACATATGTATCTTCTTTTGTAATTAAATGGTCGCTTGGCGCAACAACCGTAATGGCATCCGGATTTAATTTGTGAATTTTATAAGCTGCATACGCAACACAAGGTGCTGTATTTTTTCGTGCTGGCTCGCACAAAATATTTTCTTTTGGTAATTTTGGTAATTGCTGATGCACTAATTCGAAATACGAAGTGCTCGTAACAATAAAAATATTTTCGTTCGGACAAACCTTAATGGTTCTATCATACGTTTGTTGCAATAAAGTACGTCCCGTTCCTAAAATATCGATGAATTGTTTTGGATGTGAAGTGGTGCTCATGGGCCAAAAACGTGTTCCCACACCCCCGGCCATAATTATTGCGTAATGATTTTTCTTCATAAAGCTGTTCAGTAACTGAACTTATCGAACGCAAAAATATGAAATTTAGTGCTTAGTTTAAGCATATTTTATAGCATGGCCATCCCTATGGGACATTACTAAATCGCAATAGATTAGGATATTAGCAATAATTGTGTACCTTTGACCCCGAAATCACTGATAGGTGAGTTTGACTCTGCTTAATTTTGTCCGCCCTTAAGGCATTACTGCAAGTTGAATTCCAATGCAGGTAATGTATAATTTAAAATTTAAAAAATGACCTTTGAAGAATTGGGGCTACAAGATAGCCTTATGCGCGCCATTAATGATCTTGGCTACACAAACCCGACTCCTATTCAGGAGCAAACCATCCAATTATTAACCAATAAAAGCACCGATGTTGTTGCGTTAGCACAAACCGGAACAGGTAAAACTGCAGCTTTTGGTTTACCAATTTTAAATAAGTTGGATCCGAATAATAAAGATACACAAGCTTTAATTTTAGCACCAACGCGTGAGCTTTGTATGCAAATTACTAACGATTTAAAAAACCTTGGTAAATACGTTAATGGCTTAAATGTTGTTGCTGTTTATGGAGGCGCAAGCATCGAAAATCAAATTCGCGATATTAAACGCGGTACACAAATTGTTGTTGCTACTCCTGGTCGTTTAGTTGATTTAATTGAACGTCGTGCAGTAAAATTACAAACTATTAGTACTGTTGTGTTAGATGAAGCTGATGAAATGTTGAACATGGGCTTTAAAGATGATTTAGATATGATCTTAGGTCAGGCTCAAGACACAAAAAATACTTGGTTATTCAGCGCAACAATGCCTCGCGAAGTTGAGCGTATTGCTAAAAATTATATGAAAAGTCCTGTTGAATTATCAGCAGGTAAACGTAATGAAGGTGCAACTAATATTACTCACTTATATTATTCGGTATCACAACGCGATCGTTACGCAGCATTAAAACGTATCGCAGATTATTATCCAGAAATTTTTGGATTGGTATTTTGTCGTACTAAAGCAGAAACTCAACAAGTAGCTGACTCTTTAATTAAAGATGGTTACAACGCTGATGCTTTACACGGTGATTTATCACAATCGCAACGTGATTTTGTTATGAAACGTTTCCGTAGTCGTACTTTACAAATGTTAGTTGCTACCGACGTTGCCGCTCGAGGTATTGATGTGGATAGTATTACTCACGTAATTAATTATAATTTACCTGAAGATGTTGAGAATTACACTCACCGCAGCGGACGTACAGCACGTGCAGGCCGTTCAGGAATTTCGATTGTAATTGCTACACCAAAAGAAATGGGTAGAATAAAAGATATTGAGCGCATCTTAAATAAAAAGTTTGATAAAGCTCATGTGCCAACCGGAACTGAAGTGTGTGAAAAACAATTATTCCACTTAGTACATAAATTACACGATGTTGAAGTAAAGGATGATGATATTGAACAATACCTTCCGAAAATTTACGAAGAGTTAAAAGACTTAAGTAAAGAAGAATTGATTAAACGTTTTATCTCTGAAGAGTTTAACCGTTTCTATGCTTATTATCAAAATGCACCCGATCTTAATCAAGGTGGCGAAGGACAAGCAAATAATAAAACCAAACGTTTCTTCCTTAACATGGGTATAATGGATGGCTTTAACCAGAATTCGTTAAAAGAATTTTTAGCAGATTCGGCAGCTATTCCTTCTCGTATGATATTTAACATAGATGTAAAAAGCAGTTTCTCGTTTTTTGAAACAGAAACGAAATACGTAGATAATTTCATGAACTTAAATAAAGCAGGGATTGAATTTAACGCTCGCAAAGTATCGTTTGAAATTTCTGAACGCCGTTACAAAGAAGGCGGATCAGGTGGTGGCGGTGGAGAACGTCGTTCTTCTGGTGGCGGAGAACGCAGCGAACGTCGTAGTGGTGGCGACCGTAAGTTTGGTGGCGACAGAAAATATGGCGACAAAAAATCATTCGGTGACAAAAAATCGTATGGTGACAAAAAACCCTACGGAGATAAAAAATCGTTTGGTGAAAAGAAAACTTATGGTGACAAACCATTTGGTGAAAAGAAATACGGTGATAAGCCAGTAGGTGATAAAAAATACGGAGATAAAAGACGTAGTAGCAGCGAAGGCGGAGGAGAAAAAAAATCCTACGGTGGTGGCGAAAGTAAAAGTGGTGGTAGCAGTCGTAGAGAACGTTATAGCAAAAAATAAATAGTTCAATACTATTCTAAATATTAAAAAGCCTCCGAGTAATCTGGGGCTTTTTTGCTTTTTTAACATAACTGACTGGAGATTAAGTCTATAAAATTGGTTTAAATTGTATTTTTAGTGTAACAATTCATTCAAACGAATCGTCTTATTACTAATTAATGACTGTAGCCGACTATAATAATTGCGTTGACCAACATAGTGATGGTTTATACCGTTTTATTTTAAAGCATATACGTGATACGGATATTGCACGCGACATAGTGCAGGATACTTTTGAAAAAATGTGGCGTAAGGTTGAAGAGATTGATGCAACAAAATCGAAATCGTATTTATTCACGGCAGGTTATCATACATTAATTGATCATACACGCCGTGCTAAAAAACAAGGCAGCTTTAATGAAGTACAGGAATATAAATTAGGTCATGATAAACAATACAGCGATTTAAAAGAAATTTTAAATGAAGCTTTATCAAGATTGCCGGAAATACAAAAAACAGTAATACTGTTAAGAGATTATGAAGGTTATGATTATGCTGAGATTGGTGAGATTACTAATTTGAGTGAGAGTCAGGTTAAAGTTTACATTTTCAGAGCAAGAACATTTTTAAAGAGTTATATAGGAAAGATGGAGGTTGTAATATAATGAAGAACAAGATTAATATACAAAATTACGAAGCGTTTTTGCTGGATTACATGGAAGGTAATTTATCAAGCGAAGACACTGTTGCTTTACAAATATTTGCAGCTCAACATCCAGATTTAAATATTGATTTGAATGATTTGGAATTAGTAGAATTAAGTACGGATGAAATTAGTTTTGATAGTAAAGAAAATTTAAAAAAGAATTTAATCAGCGACGAGCAATTTGTAGCTTATATAGAGAATGAATTAAACCCTGCTGAAAGGAATCGCCTTGATGCGCTTGTTGCTAAAGATGAGAAATTAGCGAGAGAACTAAAATTATTTAAACACACTTTATTATCATCAGACAAAGCAATTGTTTTCAAAAACAAAAACAGCTTAAAGAAACAAGAGCCAAAAGTACTTTGGTTATTCTCACGCGAAGTATTAGCGGCAGCGGCTTCATTAGTTTTATTATTTGGATTATGGTTCGTGTTTAAAGGAAGTTTAACTTCTGGTGATTTAAATTCAGAAAAAATCAGAGGAACTATTAATATAAAGACATTCGCTCTTAAAAATTATATCAGCTCTACTCCAACTTTCACCGTTGAAAAAACAAAACATGATCTTATTATAAGTGGCAATCCTATAGCATACTCTACTAAAAAGAATGTAAAAGAGAACGAAAACCCTAAGGAAGAAAAATCACTTTTAGTTAATACTATAAAAGAGAATACACCAAACACACCAAAAGAAATTATTCCGGAAGCGAAAAAAGATAACAAAATTGATAATACAACTAAACTAGCTTCTAATACAACGAGCACGATTCAATCTTATGTCATTACCGAAAAAGCATTTGATGAGGATGAAAAAACATCAGTGGCTTCCAATCCGAAAAAAGGATTTTGGAACAGAGCGATGAAAACCCTTAATGGTTTAAATAAATTAGGTGTTAAAAAAGCCAAAGGCACCGAGACTGTTGAACAGAATAACGAACAATACGTTCTAACCATGGGCAACTTTAAGGTAGAAAATCATAAATATAATGCCGAATAATTCCAATAGCTATCGGTATTACTGTAACTTTTTAAGTAGTGAGTTCGTCTAATTACAAACGGCCGAACAAAACTAAAAACCAATGAAGTAAACCAAAGTACACTTCATTATAAAAACTAAAACATATGAAAACTAAAAACATAATTTTAACAGCAGCTTTAGGTCTAACATTTTTTGCGAAAGCTCAAACTACAGAAAAACTCGACCTAAGTACATTTACAAAAATCGATGCTTCAGGCGCACCAACTGTTATTTACAACACTTCCGATTCCTTAAGCCTTTCTGTTACCGGAAAAACTGAAGATGTTGCTAACATCGAAACAAGAATAGTAGATGGAACACTATTCATTAAAACAAAAGGCTCTATTAAAAGTCTAGTAACTGTAAAAATTTACGGAAATAAACTTAATTCAGTTGCAGTTTCAGGTGCTACTAATTTCACGCTTAATAAACTTAACACCGATTCGTTTTTATTAGAATCATCAGGAGCAAGTACTTTTAATGGGTTTGATATACATACTAAAAAATTTAAATCTACTATTAGCGGCGCTTCTAACGTCACCATTAATTCGGGTACTGCCGAAAATTTTTATTCTGATGTAAGCGGAGCTTCCAGTTTAAAAGCTTATAAATTAAATTCAACAAATTCCTTTATTACATCTTCGGGTGCTTCTAACGCTAAAGTATTTGCTTCTCAAAAATTAGTAGCTAACGCAACCGGAGCAAGTACAATTAAATTTAAAGGAGAACCAAAAGAAGTTTCTGCTGAAGGTTCTGCTTCATCACAAATTATTAAAATAGCTGCTGATGATTCTCAAACAAGAGCAACTGGCAGAGATTCATCAAGCACGAGTTTTAATTGGGGAAATAAGAAAATAATTATTTCAGACGATGATCATAAAATGGACAGTTTACACAATGCGCGTGAACTTAACGAGCAATTTCGTCACTGGAATGGATTCTTTATGGGTGTAACCGGATTTACTGATAAGAATCAAAGCTTCTATATAAACAAACCTTATAATTATATGGAGTTGGATTACTCGCGTTCATTTAACTGGCAAATAAATATCTGGCAACAAAACATTCACATTGTAAAAAACTACTTTAACCTTTGCACCGGATTAGGTTTTGATTTTAACCGCTATCAATTTGCCAACAAAGTAAAATTAAATCCCGACAGTGCTTTTACCTGGGGTAATGTAGATTCAACAGGAACATTTTCTTACAAGAAAAATCGTTTAACCTCCTATTATGTAACCGTTCCTTTATTATTAGATTTTAATACAAGTTCGAATCCAAAGAAAGCATTTCATATTTCAGTTGGTGTGGTTGGAAAATACCTATTGGGCGCTCGTACTAAACAAATTGTTGTAAAAAATGGCGATACCTATAAACAAATTCGTAATGATGGTTATAACCTGAATCCGTTTCAATTTAATGCTTACGCAAGTGTTGGGTATGGTAATGTAACCTTGTTTGCTCAATACGGCTTAAACGAAATGTTTCAACATAATAAAGGACCAGAATTGTATCCCTTTAGCGTAGGGGTTCGTCTCGCTAACTTTAATTAAACTCAGAGTACCTTGCCTAAACTTAGCCCTCTTTGCGTTTAAATATTGAACCGCAAAGAAGGAAAGGAGGCGCAAAAGTCACAAAGAAGAGGAATTGTTTAGCTTTTTATGTAAAACTCTCTGATTAATTTCAGAGAGTTTTTTTACATTTGGTTTATGTCAAAATCCTTACTCATATTTTTTTGTACGCTTTTATTAAGTTGTCAATCGCAACAGGCCGGCAAATTGGTAAATGTAAAGGGTACAACTGTTGAAGAGCGTTTTAATCCACCCGAAGGTTATAAACGAAAAGATTATTCCTCAGGCTCGTTTGAATATTACCTTAAAACACTTCCACTTAAACCTATCGGCTCTAAAGTGCATACTTACAACGGAAACATTAAACAACCTGATAATGTTTATGAAGCTGTAGTGAACATGGATATTGGTAATAAAGATTTACAGCAATGCGCTGATGCCGTTATGCGCCTTCGCGCTGAATATTTATTTGCCGCAAAACGATTTGATGAAATTCATTTTAATTTTACAAATGGAACTAAAGCCGAGTGGGAAAAATACGCTATCGGATTTCGCTTCGTGCCAAAAACAAACTCTTGGGTAAAAACCGCTAAAGAAGATGATTCTCATAAAAACTTTAAAGAGTATTTAGAACTTGTTTTTACTTATGCCGGATCCTTATCACTTAGCCGTGAAATGAAACCAATTGATGTTGAAGAAATGGAGCCCGGAGATGTTTTTATTAAAGGAGGTTCGCCCGGACATGCCGTTATTGTTTTAGATGTGGTGGAAGATTCTAAAACAGATTTTAAATTTTTTATTCTTGCGCAAAGTTACATGCCAGCTCAAGATATTCAGATTCTTAAAAACGGAATTCCCGCCGACATAATCAGCCCTTGGTATTCAACTAATTTTGGCACTTATTTAAAAACGCCTGAGTGGACTTTTACACGTAGTCAATTAATGCGTTTTAAAGATTAATAGAAGAACTCTTGATTTAATTAAGCCCAATTAATTCCTTTTTTAAGAAGAGAGAGTGTTTTTTCTTCTTCAGAGCCCGACTGAACTTTGAAATTATATTCCCAAGAAGCATTTAATGGCAAACTCACTAAAATAGATTCTATTCGTCCGTTTGATTCCAATCCGAATTTTGTGCCCTTATCGTAAACCAAATTAAATTCCACATAACGGCCACGGCGTAACAATTGCCATTGCTTATGTGCTTCGCTAAATGATTTATTTCTATTACGATTAATTAATTCAGTATAAATAGAAACAAATGCGGAGCCAACATCTTTCCAAAACGCTAAATTTTTTTCAAAGCTCATTTCTGCATCTGAATTTAATCTATCGAAAAATATACCGCCGATTCCACGGGTTTCATTACGGTGCGTGATAAAAAAATAATCATCTGCCCACTTCTTGAATTTGGAATAATAATTTGCGTTATGTGTATCACACACCTTTTTTAATTCTGTGTGAAAATATTTTGCATCCGTTTCATTTACATAATGTGGGGTTAAATCAATTCCTCCACCAAGCCACTTAACACCGTTACTCATTTCAAAATAACGGATGTTCATGTGAATGATTGGAACCATTGGACTCTGAGGATGTAATACAATAGAAACACCAGTTGCATAAAATGTAGATTTCGCATCAACGTTACCAGCGTGTTCTTTTTCTTTCAATAAAAACTCAGGAGTGTTTCCGCTTACTGCGGAATACATAACGCCACCTTTTTCAAGAACAGCACCATTTTTTATAACGCGCGATCGCCCGCCTCCACCCTCTTCACGCGTCCAATTCTCTTCAATAAATTTCGATTTGCCATCAGCCGTTTCCAAAGCAGAACAAATACTATTCTGCAAATTCATTAACCATGCCGAAATATTTTCTTTGCTTATTTCCACCCTGTACGGTACAGCTGATAATTGTTATACTTGAAAATATAAACACCTTTATTTTCGAAGCCCGTATTTTCATCCGGACGATAAAACTTAAATCGTAAATAATTTCCTTCGCTTTGTAATTTATCTAATTGATTAACAAAATCCGGGCCAATCGTTTTTAAATTTTGTAAATAATATTGTCCGACATCGAATCCTTGGAAATAATAATCGCTTGGATCAGATGACATTTGTGTTTGATAATATTTAATTAAATTAGAATACGCTCTTACATTAATTAAATTGTTTTGGGAAGGAAATGTATAAGACAAACGGTTTAAATAATCCTGATCAATATTATCGGTAGCAGTAATATTTTGCCAGCCCGCCAATGTAATATCTTTTTTATCGGCATAAACAGCTAACTGTGTAACGAAATCCGTTAAGAACACTTGATTGTTGCTAAACAAAACATAAACATTCTTCTTTCCTGTTATGTGTGCTGCCTTCGCTCCAGCTAAGCCACGCACTTCAACAACGCTATCTTTAACAGGAAAGTTTAATTCTTTTAAATGCTCATTATACGATTGCTTAAATGCTCTTACGTATTGTTGATCTTTTACCATTCCGTTATTGACAATGAAAACAGAAGCAGTTGCCTTCAAGGAATCGACGCAGTAATCCGCCAACGATTCTATCATGGTGAATTGTGATGGATTTACTTTTGATGCAATATTATTTTTAAATAAAATTTTACTTTGCTGCGTAAACGGAGAAATCAGAGGAATATTATAACTTTTTGCGTAAACGGAAACATCTTTGAAACCTGAAGGATAAGCTGGACCAACAATTAAATCCAAGGCTTTAAATTCAGCACTCTTACATAAAGGACCTACTTTATTCGAATCTTTATCGTCAATGTCGTACAAAAAAGTTTGAACTGAAAAATCATTTGACTTTAAAGAATCTATCGCCTTATTAAATCCGAGCAAAAAATCAACCGCTAAAGATTGTACCTGCGGAAAATTAGATTTGGATTGAACTAAATTACTTACATCTAACAATTCAGACTCGGCAATTTTAAACGGTAACAATAAACCAATATTGTATTTTGTTTTTTTTGCTTTTACAATTTTAATCGCACTATCAACTAAAAGAACAGGCGTACCGACAATGTTTTTTTTCTTGTCGCCAACAATAAGCATTTGTCCGAATTTTATTCCTGCAGCTGCTACACTTGGATTCCATTGATTAATTTGTGCTTCTGTAATACTATATTGCTTACAAATGGAATAAACAGTTTCTCTCTTTGCTACTTTATGGTAAGCATAACGTATCGTATCAATTGGTGAACCTAAAATGGGCTGAATAGTTGTTGCCGCACCGGATACCGGAATTTTTAATTCTTGTCCATTTCGCAAACCATCAATCGCTTCATCATTCTCTGCAAGAATAACATTTATATCAATATTGTAAATTTTTGAGATAGCGTATAGACTTTGCCCCTTCTCTACTTTATGGATGTAATATTTTTTCCCACCAACTGTTTTTATTTCAGAAGATTTTTCTTGAGCTTCGCTGATGAAAGACGAAAGTATAAAGATAAAAGACAGAACAAATTGCAAATATGAAATTCTCTTTATAGGCATCTTTTTACTTTAATCTTAATACTTAAATCTTTTCTACTCCCACTCAATAGTTGCAGGAGGCTTCGAACTGATATCGTACACTACACGATTAACACCTTTTACTTTATTAATTATTTCGTTTGAGATGTTTGCCAAAAACTCGTAAGGTAAATGACACCAATCAGCAGTCATACCATCTGTAGAAGTTACAGCACGTAATGCAACACAATTTTCATAAGTACGTTCATCGCCCATTACGCCAACGCTTTGTACGTTTAATAAAATAGCGCCGGCTTGCCATACTTCATTATACAATCCGCTCGATTTTAATCCATTAATATAAATCGCATCTACTTCCTGTAGTAATTTTACTTTCTCTTCAGTAATATCTCCAAGAATTCTTATTGCCAATCCAGGTCCTGGGAAAGGATGTCGTCCTAAAATAGTATCATCAATTTGCAAAGCTTTGCCAACGCGACGAACTTCATCTTTAAATAAAGCGCGTAATGGTTCTACAATTTGCAATTTCATATAATCCGGCAAACCACCAACATTGTGATGTGATTTAATTGTGGCACTTGGTCCTCCCGCCGACATACTTTCAATAACATCAGGGTAAATAGTTCCTTGTCCTAACCATTTTGCATCCTTCACTAATTTCGATTCATCATCAAACACATCAATAAAAACTTTACCAATGGCTTTGCGTTTTTTCTCAGGATCGCTAACGCCTTTTAATTCACTATAAAAACGATCTTTTGCATTTACACCTTTTACATTAAGGCCCATGCCTTTGTATGATTCCAAAACGGATTCATATTCGTTTTTACGAAGTAAACCGTTATCTACAAAAATGCAGTATAAATTTTTTCCAATAGCTTTGTGCAACAAAACTGCCGCTACACTTGAATCAACACCGCCTGATAAACCCAAAATCACTTTATCATCGCCGATTTTTTTCTTGATATCTGCTATAGTTGTATCAATAAATGATTCTGAAGTCCAAATACCTTTGCAGCCACAAATATCATATACAAAATTGCGTAACAATTGCGTGCCTTCTGTGGTGTGATAAACTTCAGGATGAAATTGAATAGCAAATGTAGTTTCTCCTTTAATGGAGTAACCAGCGATCTTCACATCTTTAGTGCTCGCGATTATTTCATAATTATCCGGCGTTTTTAAAATTGTATCGGCATGACTCATCCAAACTTGTGAGTTTTTTGAAATATTTTTTAAAAGCAGACTATTACTATCTACAAAATCTAAATTAGCACGTCCGTATTCGCGTGAGCTTGATTTTCCTACTTCACCGCCATAAAAATGAGCTAAATATTGGGCGCCAAAACAAACACCTAATAATGGCAATTTGCCTTTAATGTTTGATAAATCGGGTTGTAAAGGCTTCTCTTCACGCACGCTGTGCGGACTACCTGAAAGTATTACACCTTTAATATCGTGAGTGATTTTTGGTACTTTATTGTAAGGATGAATTTCGCAGTAAACATTAAGTTCACGTAAACGCCTGGCAATAAGCTGTGTGAATTGGGAACCAAAATCGAGGATTAAAATCTGTTCTTGCATAATAAGCAAACAAAAATACAATTAAATAAGGGGTTTTTTAGGCTAAAAAGCGCTAATTTTTTACAACTTATTATAAAAATACTATATTTGCAGTCTCAAATTTTTGAGAAGTTCGGGGTGTAGCGTAGCCCGGTATCGCGCCTGCTTTGGGAGCAGGAGGTCGTCAGTTCGAATCTGGCCACCCCGACACAAAAACAAAAGCCTTTCGTAATCTGAAAGGCTTTTTTGTTTCAAAAAAACTCAAAATTCAAATTAAACAATTCTTCATACTTTTACAATATGATAAAGTTTACAGCTCTATTAGAAAAATTTGGAAAGAAGGGCGAAAAAACGGGCTGGACTTATTTTGTTATTCGCTCAGAACAAACAAAAAAAATAAACCCAGGTGTTAAAACGTCCTTTCGTGTAAAAGGCAAATTAGATGGTTGTAAAATAAAAGGAGTTGCAATAATTCCGATGGGAGAAGGCGATTTTATTATGCCCGTTAATGGAGAAATGCGCAAAGCCTTAAAAAAACAAAAAGGTGAAAAAATTATTGCTCAACTGGAATTAGATAAAGCTGAATTAAAATTATCAGAAGATTTTATTTCCTGTTTAAAAGAAGAAAAAGATGCAAAAGCTTTTTTTGATAAACTTCCTAAATCACACCAAAACTATTACAGCAAGTGGATTGAAAGCGCCAAAACCGACGCTACTAAAGCCAAACGCATTGCCCAATCGATAAACGGCTTTAAAATGAAAATGAACTACCCCGAAATGATGCGCTATAACAAAGCCAATAAAATTTAACTTACCACCCGTTTGCTGTTTATAATCACTTATCATATTTAACTTAAACTTTTCCAACGGAGTCTTATCTTTGTCAAAATTTCTTATGCAAAACCAAAAAACTGCTCCGGAACAATTTACACCTTATCAAAAATTTGCTATTGTTATACTCGCACTTTTACAGTTTACAGTTGTACTTGATTTTATGATTCTTGCTCCTTTAGGCGACGTGCTCATGAAATCACTTGAAATTACACCGAAGCAGTTTTCTTGGGTACTTTCCTCTTACGCTTTCAGTGCAGCCATTTCAGGTATTCTTGCGGCAGGGTTTGCCGATAAATTTGATCGTAAAAAATTTCTACTATTTTTTTATGTAGGTTTTGTTATTGGAACACTTTTTTGCGGAATATCGAATACCTACGAAACACTTTTGTTAGCTCGAATTATTACAGGATTGTTTGGAGGTGTTATTGGAGCAACTGGCCTAGCTATCATCACTGATATATTTACGATGAATCAACGTGGTCGCGTCATGGGCTTTGTTCAAATGGCTTTTGCGGGAAGTCAGATTTTAGGAATTCCTGCCGCATTATTTCTTGCTAATAAATGGAATTGGCACGTTTCTTTTTTTATGATTGTGATTCTTGCTATCGTAATTGGACTTGCTTTTTTAATAAAAATGAAGCCAATTGATGAACACCTGAAACTTCAATCGAAAAGAAATGCATTTCATCATCTTTGGAGTACATTAAGCAACAAATCTTACCAAGTTGGTTTCTTAGCAATGGTAATGTTGCCTGTAGGTGGATTTATGATAATGCCCTTCAGTAGCGCTTTCTTGGTAAACAATATAAAAATTCCGCAAACAGATCTGCCAATAATCTTTCTTTGCACAGGCATCTCATCTATTATTATTATGCCTTTGATTGGTAAGTTGAGTGATAGGTTTGATAAATTCTGGCTTTTCACTATTGGTTCTATTTGGGCTGTGCTAATGGTAATTGTTTATACCAACCTTGCGCCAATTCCAATATGGCAGGTAATAGCAATAAACATGCTTTTATTTATGGGAATAATGAGTCGAATGATTCCTGCAACTGCACTTTCAACTGCAATTCCGGAAATGAAAGACCGCGGTGCGTTTATGAGTATAAATTCATCTCTTCAGCAAATGGCCGGTGGTCTCGCTTCTATCGCAGCGGGTTTTATTGTCACTCAAAAAACAAAAACAAGTCCTATTGAAAATTATAATACTTTAGGGTACGTAGTAGCAGCCACGATGTTAGTTTGCATTTTTTTAATTTACAGAGTAAGTGCAATGGCTAAAGCTAAAAGTATGCATGCTGAAAAACAAAATACTGTTAATCCGTAAACAAGTTACCGCCTCCTAATTACCATTCACCGACTACTCATTTCCAGTCACCTAATTTGCCTTGTGCAAGCTTCAAAGAGTATATACTTTTGAATCATAAACTAAAACAAATGGAAGTTCAAGATTTAAATAAAGAAAAAAATGAAGACATGTGGAAGCAGTGGGAAGCTGATCATAAACGTGGAAAAATAATTGGCGGCATATTTGTAGTAATTGCCGGCGCACTTTTTTTAGGGCGTGAACTAGGAGCGGAAATTCCTTATTGGATATTTAGTTGGAAATTTTTATTAGTAGCGATTGGCTTATTTATTGGTATTAAACATCGCTTTCGCAGATGGGGATGGATAATGCCTGTAATTATTGGTTGCGCTTTTTTAGCGGTTGATTTTTTTCCAACACTAAGCATTAAGCCGTTATTGTGGCCAATACTTATTATTCTATTTGGATTAATAATGATATTTAAACCACGACGCAGATGGGGACACAGACGCTGGAGAAAATGGCAGAGACATAATCATCCCGGTGGATATTATAAAGACTGTGATAGTCGCAACTATAAAGAAACAACAAGTGATAGCGACAATCTAGATTTTTCGGTAGTATTTGGAAACATAAAAAAAAACATCATTTCAAAAGATTTTAAAGGTGGTGAGATGAACATTGTGTTTGGTGGTGGAGAGTTAAATTTAAGTCAGGCCGACATTAATGGAACTGCAACATTGGAAATTAATGCAGTAATGGGTGGAGCGCGCTTGATTGTTCCATCGAATTGGAGCATCAAATCAGAACTAACATCTGTAATGGGAAGTATAGAAGACAAAAGACCTATGAATACAGGCTCTACCCCTGATACAAATAAAGTATTGCGTTTAGAAGGTAATGTGTGCATGGGCGGAATTGAAATAATAAGTTAATTAAAAATATATGAATTGGTATTTAGCAAAATTGATTTTCAACATCAGTATTGATAATGGAAATCACAACAAACAGTTTGACGAACAAACAAGACTTATACAAGCCACTAGTATTGACTCTGCATTTTTTAAAGCACGTCATCTTGGTAAAAAACACGAAGAGAGTTTTGTAAACTCAGAAAATAATTTAGTAGAATGGAAATTTATTGATGTGGCAGAAGTTTATGCTTTGGATGGCGTTAAAGATGGTGAAGAAATTTATTCCACCACTCACGAGAGTGAAAACGCTGGTTCGTTTATTCAATTTGTAAAAGATAAATCGATGTTAATTCAGGCAAAAAGCTTAACTTTTGCATAGATTTTCTTGACTTCGAGTTTATCATATTCAATCTCCAGAACACTAACGGCATTTTTTAGTTGTTGGTTAATTGCTGCTGCTTTGCAGGCACATGCCTTGCATGAATTTGGTTTAACCTGGGAAATTTCAATTAAAGATGGCTTAGCGTCAAATGGATTATTGTCGCTGATTGGATTACTCACACTAAACATGTATCGCTTTTATCAGCCGGGCAAAAGCAATCGGATTTATCGTTTTATCTTTGGACTTGCAATAGCTTTGATTTACATTTTCATTTTAAAGTATCTTTTGGTTTTTGTTATTCCAAATGATGCAGGCTATATTTTGTTTCTTCAAAAATCTCTCTACTTGCGTTTTGTTTTTGCTTTTTTTCTAATTGCCTTTGTTACCTTAGTTAATTGGATTCTCAATAAAACTAACGAACAAAAAGAGAAAGAAAAAAAACAATCCGATGTAGATTCACTTTTGCGCGAGGCTGAATTATCAAAACTTCGTCAGCAGTTACAACCTCATTTTTTATTTAACAGTTTAAATTCAATTAATGCTCTTATTGGCACAAAACCGAACGAAGCACGACAAATGGTTCAGCAACTTTCTGATTTTTTACGAGGCACATTAAAAAAAGATGAGCAAAAATTGGTTCCATTAAAAGAAGAATTTGAACAATTAAAATTATACCTCGAAATTGAAAAGGTGCGTTTTGGTCACAGATTAAAAGTAGAAATGAATGTAAGTGAAGAGAGTCAATCGTATTTAATTCCTCCATTACTTTTACAACCTGTAGTTGAAAATGCGATTAAGTTTGGCTTGTACGATACCATTGGAGAAATTACCATTTCAGTAAGTTCGAAAACGCAACAAGGTTACTTAGTTGTTGAAGTTCAGAATCCGTTTGATGCCCTTACACAAAGCACAGGCAAAGGAACAGGTTTTGGTTTATCCTCGATTAACCGACGATTATATTTATTATTTGCTCGCAACGATTTAATGACAACAAGTAAATCGGGCACTACATTTATAACCACTTTAAAAATTCCTCAATAGAAAATGCAAAAGAAAGTTGTAATAATTGATGATGAACCCTTGGCAAGAAGCATTGTAAACGAATATTTACAAGCGCATCCTCATTTACAGATTGTTGCCGAATGTAACGATGGGTTTGAAGGTGTAAAAGCCATTATGCAACATAAACCCGATTTAATTTTTTTGGATATTCAAATGCCAAAAATAAATGGTTTTGAAATGCTTGAAATTTTAGACGAAAAACCATCTGTTATTTTTACAACCGCGTTTGATGAATTTGCGATAAAAGCATTTGAAGCGAACGCTATTGATTATTTATTAAAACCATTTGATAAAAATCGTTTTGATAATGCTCTAAAAAAATGGAATAAAAAAAGCAGTTCAGAAACTGAAAAAGAAATAGTAGGGTTAACAGAAAATACACACAAACAACCTGAAGAAAAAAATAGAATTGTAGTAAGAAATGGTAGCGACATTGAAATTGTTGCAGCCAGTGATATTATTTACATTGAAGCTTATGATGATTATGTAAAATTATTTACAAAAGATTCGTACTATCTTAAAAAGAAGACGATGAATTATTACGAGCAAACTTTAGATAATTCAGTATTTTTTAGAACCCACCGCTCCTTTATCATTAATTTACAGCAACTCACCAAAATTGAACCGCTTGAGAAAAACACCTTCGTAGTCATCCTCAAAAACGGTAAAAAAATACCATTAAGTCGTAGCGGGTATGTTCGTTTAAAAGAAACCCTAGGCATTTAAGTCTTTAATTGCTTTTAGGTGATTTAAATCGTTAAAATCATCGTTTTTAAAGACAAAAAACTTCAATTTGTCAGTAATTTTTATAATTTTGCTATCGAAAATTAAATTTTAAACAGTTTAATAAACTAAATAAAAATCAATAACTAAAACCAAACGTATGAAAAAAATCTACTTTACAATTTTAGCAGGCGCATTAGCTTTTACAGTTAGCGCACAATTAAGTTTAACCAAGGCTTTTAATGAGCCTGTTCTTGGTAATACCTATACAAAAAAAGGTTATGACTCCGTTGGTGTTATTCCAAAAAACACTGGTGCAGGTCAAAACTGGAATTTTTCCACCGTAACAAGCAACACTTTTGTTGAAGTTTCTACTTATACTACTGTTGCATCAACTCCAAGTGCTTCTTCATTTCCAACAGCAACAATTGCTGAAGATTTAGGTACTTCTTCATATAATTACTGGAAATCTACGGCAACACAATATGAATTAGTTGGTTTTGCTGATCCAACAACTTCAGCAAATTTTACTAACACTGCTATTGCTGCAATTTGGCCAATTACTTTTGGATATAGCAATACGGATTTATTTGCAGGAAGCATTAGCTCAGGTACAATGACAGGTCCAGCAAATGGGACAATTGTCACAAACGCGACTGGTTCAGGTACAATTACGTTACCTGGTTCAACTGTTTTAACAAATATATTGCAACTAAAAATAAATAACAGTTTATACGCAACTTTACCAACTTCTTTTGGCACTTTTACCATCAGCTCAAAATCTACAGATTATAATTATTATAGTGGAACTCAAAAATTCCCTGTACTAACGGTTTCTTATCAAAAACAAACAGTTAGTTCAGCCTTTGGACCTACGGTTACAATTACTGCGGACATTCGTATTAACAATGCAGTTTTAACGGGCATTAATAATGTAAATTTTGATGCGATTAATTATAACGTATATCCAAACCCAGCTACAGAATCAGTAAACATTAATTTATCTAACGATAAAACTGAAAATGTTTCTGTTGTTGTTATGAATAACCTTGGACAAATTGTTAAATCTATCGATTTAGGTAATGCAATTGAAGTGAAGTATTTAATGAACACTGCCGATTTAGCAAGTGGTATTTACCATGTTAAAACCTCTATCGGTGATAAATCAAGTACTAAAAAACTGATCATTCAATAATAAATCCTTTTTATTATTAAACCCCCTGAAGTCTTACTACTTCAGGGGGTTTTTTATTTCAGTTTAGCATTGTACCTTTATGCACCATGCAAAAAAAGAAAAGGCTCCTTTTATTTATGATTATCTTGTTTCCCTCTGCCTTATGGCTGATTCTTGAAACTAGTACCATTAATTCCAGTAAACTTCTTTATTACGGTCCAAAAAATTTAAACGGAACCGATACCGTTTATTACAGCGTTGGTGATTTAAAATTTAAAACTATTACAAATAATTCACTTGAACAGAAATTGTTTGATACCATTAATTATCCTTTAATCACAGTTTGCTTTATGCAAACAAAATACATTAAAGATAATTACCGTCTGGAAGGGCTATTGGATTACACAATTCACAAAAAAACAGAGCTTTCCGAATTACCTTTATTATTTATTTTTCCGCTAGCCGATAGTTCAGATAAAATCGTTTATAATCTCAAGGATAGTTTAAAAATTGATTTAAAAACCATTGAGCAATCGTATTGGAAACAGTCGTCTTATGATAGCATAAATATTATGTATTTTAAATCTAAACCAAGTCATGTTGACTATAGTTTTATTGTTCTGCTAGATAAAAAGAGAAATATTCGCGGTTATTACGATGGGCGATATGCGATGGAAATAAAACGATTACTTTCTGAATACCAACATTTGAGATTAAAAGAAGAAAAGAAAAATTTATTACGTGAAAATGAAATTAAAGATGAAAAACCTCATTAAATTATTTTTAGGCCTGCTTGTAACGACTGCTTTTTTTGACTGCGGTAATTCCGGAAAAGAAAAAGCAAATGAACACAAATTATTACTACCCGTTATAGGAGAGAAAAAACACAGTGGTACTGATAATACCGATACTATTTATCACACTATTGGTGATTTTAAATTATTGAACCAAAACAAGGATACGGTTTCACAAAAAACAATTGAGAATAAAATTTATGTCGCCGATTTCTTTTTTGCAACTTGCCAAAGTATTTGTCCGCAAATGAGCACACAAATGATTCGCGTACAAGATGCTTTTAGAACAGATAGTAATTTTTTAATTCTCTCACACACTGTTAACCCTGCTCATGATACTTCTGAAGTTTTATTTGCCTACGCCGGAAAATACCAAGCCCTAAATAATAAATGGCATTTTTTAACGGGCAACAAAAAAACAATTTACGCTTTAGCAATGAATGATTATTTGGTGAATGCACTTCAAGATGATGGCTCAGAAGAAGGATTTTTACACAGTGAATTATTTTTGCTTATAGATAAACAAAAGCGCATCCGCGGTATGTATGATGGCACTGATAGTATTGCAGTAAACAAATTGATTGAGGATATTAAGTTATTGAAGACTGAAAAGTAAGCTACGGATTTCACGAATGGACACTAATATCATTCGTGAGAATTAGCTAATTAGTGGCTCAAACTATTGAAATACTATTATTTCTTTCTAGTAAAACAACATTTTCAATATGTGCAGTTTGTGGAAACATATCGACAGGTTGAATTTTTACAATTCTATATTGATGTGCCATCAAAGCTAAATCACGAGCCTGAGTAGCAGGATTACAACTTACATAAACAATTTTTTCTGGATTTGCATTTAATATAACCTTCACAACATCTTCATGCATACCGGCACGAGGCGGATCTGTTATAATCACGTCAGGCGAGCCATGTTCTTTTATAAACTCATTCGTTAATACATCTTTCATATCACCCGAAGTGAAAAATGTATTTTCTATGTTATTGGCTTTCGAATTTTCTCTGGCGTCTTTAACAGCATCTTCAATATATTCTACACCAATTACTTTTTTACAACTACGCGCTACGAAATTAGCAATGGTGCCTGTTCCGGTATATAAATCGTAAACCAATTCGCTACCCTTTAATCCTGCAAATTCCCTTGTGAATTTATATAAATTGTAAGCTTGTTCAGAATTTGTTTGATAAAATGATTTCGGACTGATTTTAAATTTTAATCCTTCCATCTCTTCGTGAATAAAGGCTTGGCCCGAATACAATTTGATCTCCACTCCATCCATGCTATCATTCGCTTTTGCATTATGTGCATATTGTAATGATGTTATTTGAGGAAAATTTTGTTTCAAATGTTCTAATAGAGAAAACAATTCTTTTTCTAACCAATCATAAACCGAAACAACAACCATCACTTCACCGGTTCCTGTTATGCGAATCATCATCGTTCTTAAAAATCCACCTTTATCTATGATATCAAAATAGGTTAAATTATTTTTTGCCGCGTAATCACGAACAGTATTTCGAATTTGATTGGATGGATCCGGTTGTAAATAACAATTATCAATATCCAATACTTTATCAAAACGACCAGGAATATGAAACCCCAAAGCATTTTTATTTTCAACCTCTACTCCACTTTGAATTTGCTCAACCGTTAACCATTTTTTATTAGAAAACGAAAACTCCAACTTATTCCGATAATAATACGGGTTATGATTTCCAAAAATGGGTTGTATCTCCGGAATATCTAATTTTCCAATCCTTATCAAAGCATCGCTAACGAATTTCTGTTTAAATTTTAATTGAGCTTCGTAACTCATGCTTTGCCATTTACAACCACCGCAGGTTCCAAAATGTTCGCAACGCGGCGTAACGCGGTTTTCTGAGGGCTTCTTTATAAGAATAACCTTTCCTTCTGCTAACTTGTTCTTTTTTCGATGAATGTTAATATCAACTATATCTCCAGGCACTCCTCCCTCACAAAAAATAACCAAACCTTCATGCTTGGCAATAGATTTCCCTTCTGCAGAAGTATCTATAATTTCCACATCATTTAAAACAATATTCTTGCTAACTTTACCCATAATTAAGAATGGTAAAGGTATTATAAATCCACGAATCAAAAAGAATGTCACGCTACTTTATTAAACTGGCTTATAACGGCACTAATTACAATGGCTGGCAAATACAGGAAAACACCCCTAATACCATACAACAGGTTTTAGAGGAGAAACTGGCTATGTTATTGAAGGAAACGATTGAAGTAATGGGTTGCGGTCGTACCGATACAGGCGTTCATGCTCGTACTTATTTTGCTCATATTAATTGTAAGAATACAGATTTAACAGAAAATATATCGCATTGGGTATATAAACTAAATACGGTTCTTCCATCGGATATCAGTATTTTTTCGATACAAAAAGTAAAAGATGACGCGCATGCCCGTTTTGATGCAACAGCGCGGACTTATCATTATTATTTACATCAACATAAAAATCCTTTTATAGAGAATTTATCGTGGTACCAACATGGTTTTATTGATTTTGAATTAATGAACAGGGCCTGCGAAATTTTATTGGAAACAACAGACTTCACCAGCTTTAGCAAAGTAAATACACAAACCAAAACCAATATTTGCCACTTATCAGAAGCCAAATGGGAACAATTAAATGAAACCGAATGGTGTTTTGCAATTACTGCCGATAGATTTTTGCGTAATATGGTACGAGCCATTGTTGGCACGCTATTATTAGTTGGGAGAAATAAAATTACTCTATCTGATTTTAAAAAAATAATTGAAGATCAAAATCGCAACGAAGCTGGTATGTCAGTACCCGCTCACGCTTTATTTTTAACTGATATAAAATACCCTGAAGATTTATTTCTGTGAGCGAAGAAAAGAAAAATAAATTCAGTCTGAATCTTTTAAAACGAATTCTGTCGTATACAAAACCGTATAAACGATTTTTCTTTACGTCCTTAACTTTAACCTTAACACTTTCTGGTTTCGCTATTGTTCGTCCGTTACTAATTAATAAAGCGTTAAATAATTTTATTGACGACCCCTCCCATATATCTGCATTAAACACGATTGGCTTACTAATATTAGCTTCTTTGATTTTTGAGGCCGTATTACAGTTTGCAAATATTTATGTGACCAATTTGTTGGGGCAAAGTATTGTAAAAGATTTGCGAAATCAAGTTTACAAACACATTCTTAATTTAAAAAATTCTTACTTCGATAAAACACCTGTTGGAATGTTAGTCACTCGTGCTGTTTCGGATATTGAAGCCTTGAGTGAAGTTTTCTCCGAAGGATTTATTGTTATCAGTGGAGATATTTTAATGCTTCTCACTTTTGTAACAGTTATGTTTATTAAGAATTGGGTCCTTACTTTCATTGTATTAACTACTATTCCACTTTTATTAATTGCAACAACCTTATTTAAGAACGGCGTAAAGAAAACATTTAATGAAGTGCGTAACGCTGTTTCATCTCTAAATACATTTACTCAGGAGCATTTAACAGGGATGCGCATCATTCAATTATTTAATCGTGAAGAACAAGAATTTGAAAAATTTAAATTAATAAACGATAAACACCGTAAAGCAAACATCCGTTCTATTTGGTATTATTCTATTTTCTTTCCTGTAGTTGAAATTTTATCGGCCATTTCTATAGCTGCTTTGATTTGGTTTATTGGCGCACGTTATAATACACATCAAATTGGCTTAGGCGATATTACTTTTTTCGTCATGATGGTTAATATGCTGTTTCGCCCAATACGAATGCTAGCTGACCGTTTAAATACTTTACAAATGGGAATTGTTTCGGCTGATCGTGTTTTTAAAGTTTTAGATACAAACGAAATTATTGAAGACAAAGGCACAAAAACATTTGAAGGCGTAGAAGGTAATATTGAATTTAAAAACGTTTGGTTTGCTTATAATGACGACAATTATGTTTTAAAAGACATTTCGTTTTCAATTCAAGCCGGACAAACCGTTGCGCTCGTAGGCGCTACAGGCGCAGGTAAATCAACAATTATTAATTTACTAAGTAAGTTTTATGAAATTAAAAAAGGAGAAATTTTAGTTGATGGAACAAATATCAACGATTATAAACTGGAAGAGCTTCGGAAAAATACAGGCGTTGTATTACAAGATGTTCATTTATTTAACGATAGCATTTTTAACAACATAACTTTACATAATCCTAATATCAGTTTAGAAAAAGTAATTGATGCCTCAAAACAAATTGGTTTGCACGATTTTATCATGTCTCTACCCGGTGGTTATGATTACGTAGTTAAGGAGAGAGGAATTACTTTATCTGCAGGACAAAGACAACTCATTGCTTTTATTCGTGCGTTTGTTTACAATCCCAAATTATTTATTTTAGATGAAGCTACAGCGACTATTGATGCCCATACGGAGCAACTCTTACAAAAAGCTTTAGATAAAATAAGTGTTGGCAGAACTTCTATTGTAATTGCACACCGCCTTGCCACAATTAAAAACGCTGACAAGATTATTGTTTTCGACAAAGGCCAAATTGTTGAACAAGGCTCGCAGCCAGAATTACTAAATATAAACGGACAGTTTAAACGATTATATGAATTGCAATTCGAGGAGATAGTCTAAAGAGATAGAGAAATAATATCATCCCCCTCTCCTCAGGATTCAGGTATAATGACTTTCCTGCGTTAGAATAATTCCATCCCTTCGGGGTTTATTTTTAAATAAATTTTCACTAAAGTCCAAAGAACTGGTATTATTATAAAACCACTTACGATTATTGAGCAAAAACCGTGAGGGGGCGAAATTGTTTTTAAATACTCTTGTATGTTTTTACGAATTAAAATTTGAAGAGATCCATTAAACAAATTAAGGTTGAGCTTTAATTATTGTTTCAATGATTCCATCAATCACTATTTTGTCGCCTTCTTCTGCATCCTTAAAAAATAATATTAATTCCACTTTATCCTTAAATATCATCTCAAAATGTTTCCCGGTATAACCGGAAATGACCCCCAGACCACTGTAATAATGCGAAATAGCAACAGGGGAGATTTTACTCCCGTCACTTTTTTGAAGTACTATGTTTTTAAATCCCTCCGTAAGGGAAAGATTTAATTTTTTTGCGATTTTCCCCTTCAACCAAACCGCCTTCACATTTTCCATGTCTCGTAAACGATTACAACTAATTGTTTTCATTATACTTCGACTTGTATAATTTCCGCCATCATCCATACTTACTTTGCCTGGAAATTTATACGCCTGAACTACTGCACAAAGAGATGAATTATCATAAAGGGTAGAGCTATAACTATTTGTTTTAACAGGTTCTTCAGGTATATATATTCTTTTTCTTTTATTTTTTATCAAACCACTTTCCTTTTTTTCATTAGACACAATCAATCTTTCCTCTTTAACTACAGAAGAATTAATAGTATCCTCATGCTTTATTTTACCTTGCTCAGCGATATTGATT